>JAESQI010000066.1 GCA_016765255.1 Robiginitomaculum sp.
AAGAAGAAAAGTTAACTACTGGTTACGATGACGATCATTATCACAGAAATGTTATACCCGCCATGAAATGCCCAAAATGTGGAAAGGCTGCGCCAACTGAATATAGACCGCTTGCGACTAAGCACGAAGCAGGGGCGGTGATTTAATATGAACACCTATAAAATCACATTTACAAGAGAATCAGGCCGAACTTGCGTAAAAACCTTTTCAGGTGATAGCGATAACGAAGCTATAGAGGCTTTCGAGTTTTGGGCAGAAGGCGCTAACGAGATTCTACAATTTGAAAACTGTGAAGAGGTTAAAGATGATAATTGAAGCATCAATCATAATGGTAAAAGGTTTAGTTTTAATCGGGCTAGTCTGCTATGCATCAAGCGCATGTACTGCAATAGTCGAAGATCAAACAAAGGTGATGAAATGATCAGATTTACATTATGGTTTTTAGTTTGGGCGTTAACTTTGTTTTCAGCTGATATTTCTGTTACGTACAGCGATGGATTAAAAATCGAATTTAAAGGATGGTGGGCGCATTTTGAAAGCTGGATAAAAAAGCAATTTAAGGAAACTGAATGAAAAACCTATTACTAGAAGAATTCAAAGTATGGCTAGAAGAAAACAATTACGGCTTTGTTACAACTCCGCTTAATACCAAGCATTCAGCAATGTTTCATGTTTGGAACGCGGCAATTAAGATTGGATTTGATCGCGGTGTTTCGGCTGTTAAGAAATGCTAATACGTGACCTAACAATAACTATGGCGATAGCTGCTTATTCACACTCAGAGCCAGATAAACAGGTTGTAAGGATGGCTAAGCGGTATAGACGCAAATGTATAAGCTCTAAAGATAAACGCACGCTACGCAGGATTATAGAAAGCTCTAAGCCTGCTTATCTTGTAACAATAACTCATGAGGTGGTAAGTAAATGAAAGTGTCAGATGAGATATTTAAAGAATTGTTTGAGTCGTTCTGGCTAGCAGGAATGGTTAAAGTTAAAAAGAAGAATGCTAGATTGGCGTTTTACAAGATCATTAAAGCTCAGCATCTTCCGCATACCTTTACAAAGATGTTAATTGGGGATATTGAAAAGCGGTTAGAGATTGGACAATTTGGATTTTCATCACTGCATCCAACAAGCTACCTAAACGGGGAAAGGTGGGAGGATGAATACAGAGGTCAAGTAAATGAAACACATAAGCAAAGTAATCAGTCATTCTCAGATACAGTCACCGGACAGGCAGCCAGAGCAAGAGAGCGACTTAGATCTGCCAACAGCGGAGTATGTGGAGACAATACTAGAGCTATACGAAGCATTGGCAATTCTTTTTCAGAGTCAATGTAGGAGTCAAGGCTTAATTATTTACGAAGACGAAGATAAGGGGATTTACTCGGAAACTTTTAAAAAGTGGTGCTATAAACTGCATAAAGCAGGCATCACAAGAAAAGATATGCGTAGGGGTATGAGTCATTTAGAGGCCGCTAAAAGGGATGCGGTGAGAACTGGCAATGAAATATGGCCCCCTGATTTCGCCTCATTTATAGGTCATTGTAAGCCCAAACTAGGGCGAATGTGGAAAAGCCTGCCTAAGCCGCAAATAGATAAAGAAGAAAACTCAAGGCGGTGGAAAGCGTTAATAGCAGACATGAAGAAATAAAATATATAAGGGGAAGTTATGAAAGGTTCAGAAAGAATCTGTGAGCTTAACGGCTGTAATAATTTAATTATAAGCAAAAAGAAGTCAGCTAGAACATGTTCGAATGATTGTGGCTACGCGCTAAGGTCAGAAGAATTTAAAGGCGGCAATAGAGGTGATGGTAATCCATTAAATTCAAGCTCAAACGAATTGATAAGAATGATTAACAAGTTCTTACTAGTGAAGCCAAGGGGAATATATGAAAGCGTGTGATATGTGCGATAAAGAATTTAAACCGGTTAACACTAATAATTACATTCCTCAGTTGCGATGCTCTAAGGAGTGCAAGAGCACAGCACAGAAGATATACGATAAGAAGAAAAGGGAAATAATAATTAAATGCGCTACATGCGGCAATGACTTTATTAAAAAGCACGGCTCAGCAAAGACCTGCTCAAGAAGTTGCGGATCAAAATTAAGAGAAAAGGATAAAGTTAGGACAGAGAAAAGAAAGCCGGAAGCAGGAAGCGAATTAGTTTTGATAATTAACAAATTTCTGCTTGCTAATACTTGTAAGGTAAACTAAGCTTAAGTTAACTTAATAAGGGGGTTAAGATGAACAGATACGAGATAAACTACATCGAAGATAAGAAGTCAGGAACAATTCAAATAACGGCTGATTCAGGGAAGGAAGCACATAAGAAGTTTAAGGATAGTGATAAGTGGGCGTGCGTCATAGTATCAATAATTCCGATGGGTGCTAATGATGAATGATGCGCAAATTCAAGCTCACATAAGCTACCAGAAAAAGAAAATAAAGGCGTGGCAGAAAGACTGGCAGACAGCGTTTGACGCAGGATTATCAGGAAGAATACTTACCGATTATGACCTGAGAATAAAAACAACTGAATCGTCATTATCTGATTTCATGGACGTGTTGAATAATGAAGATTGAAATGATTAAACAGGCTGGCGGCTTATTCACTCCATTCAATGATATGGAGCATGAGAAGACTATCAGGTTTAAAACAGGTGAGCTGTACAGCGTTGAGGTTAAGCATACGAGGAATTACCAGTTTCATAAGATGGTATTCTCATTCTTTAACTTTTGCTTTCTTCATTGGTCTACTGATCACATAACTAGCAATGATATTGTTAAGCAGTTTCAAATATTCAGAGAGCACTTAACGGTGCTAGCTGGATACTATGAAGAGTTCTATAACATCAAAGGCGAGATAAGAATAGAGGCTATGTCTATATCTTACGGGTCGATGGAACAAGCAGATTTTGAAACGCTGTATAAAGATCTGATTAACGCAGCAATGAAGCACATATTTAAAAGCACAGATGAAAACACATATAACCAGCTATTGAGCTATTTTTAATCATTAAGGGGAGAGGGTAATGGAATGGATAAAGGAAGAAGTTAAAAGCATCATGGATCATCAGGTGGGATCAACAGTGCTAATTAAATTCAATAATAATATAAACGGCATTACTGCTGATAACGGTGAATCTATCGATATATCGTGGATAAGAGTTAAAGGAAAAATATACGCAACGTCAGGCACCTACACAGCAGAAGAAATAAAAGAGTGGGCAGTTATATAAATAAACATATTATGCCGAGGGGGTTATATGAGTGTAGGCGGAGAGGTTACAGAAGTAATTGTTCAAGATGGACGGGTTTATATCGATACAGATGACAGCGGCGACAAGTGCGCGATATTTGTTGAAAAGGATAAAAACTCTGTTCAGGTTAAGCTAAACGATGTTGTTTGGTGGCAGGGATATAGAGCTTTTTGGACAACGGCAGATAGAAAAACAGTAGTCGAGCGAACTTTATTTAGACGCGGAACATCTGGCGTGAGTCGGCCAACCAAAACAGCATAGGGGGTTATATGAAATATTTATCAGGTTATGAGGTAGATGGTCATTACTATCGACTATGGAGAATCGTGTTTTGTAAAACGACCTTTAACAATTTCTTTTATGGTCAAGGTACAGCACGAAAAATAGTATGGCGGTTTTACTGGATTACGCCGTTTAAACAGCATAGGAGTAACTAGGTATGGATAGGGAATTAAATAGCTGGTATTGGGTTACACATCCGCATGAAGGCGATGTTTGGTATCCTGTCTTTGTTGATAACGAAGGCGGATATGTTATGGCGGGTCAGGTTGAAGATAAGAAAATGATGGATCAACTTACTTGGCAAAAAGCGGTAATGCCTGAACAGGAAGCAAACACATGACAGGATATGAAGCAATATGCGCGGCGGTGGTATTGATGTTATTTATTAAGGGGGTGGTGTAATGAGTGAAGAAATGAGTTTGGAAGAGACGCAGAGGTTACAAAAGCTAAAAGATACGCTCGTAGATATAGAAAAAAACTACATAAGGTTCCAGGCTGAAAACAAAAGAATGCGCGAAGCTTTAAACGTCATACAAAAAGTGGCAATGATTCGAGGCGATCACGTTACAGTTGAGCTGACAGAAAAAGCTTTAAACGCTAACACATAAATCAAGATGTTGAATGAGGGGATTATGAAATGCCGAAAGAGAAAATGAACATTTTTATGAAAGCGGAGGTTAACACTCTTGCTGCAAACTTCTATCAAATGGGCGGTAGGAAATTCATGGGGGATTTGGACTTTTCAAAATCAACACACCCTGAAGAATACGGTGTATGGAATCAGGCGTTGGTAGCGTTCGCCTTCATCAAAAAAGAAGACTGGTTTTTGACATTCCAGGTTAGAAATAAGCTCAAATTCTAAACACACCGGCCCTAGGGTCTCAATAAGTATTGGAGAGGAGAGAGTAAAAGTGAAAAAGAATCTAATAATGTTTTTCGTGAAATTAAGATGGTTATATTTTCACATTAGCCCGCGTTACGTAAAGTTTGGTATGGGTGGCGGTAGTAATGAGTATCACTTTCAGAATATGAAAAAGAATACGATTCACAGCAATTTTGTATGGATTGAAGATCCAGACTGGGACGTTTAAACATCATGCAGGCATAACAGTGTCTACTAAATATTAATTGATATGGGAAGGGGGTGAGAATGAAAATAGCTAACACTATCAGAATGCAAGTTTTGCGTGGAGCATCTGACGATATTAGAGAGCTTCTTCTTAACAAGAATCAGATATCACTACTTCGAGAAATTGGCACAAAAGAAGTAACTAGTAACTGGCTTGCTAAAGTTAAAGGACTGAGTATTCAAAATGCTAACGGCAAACTAGAGAGGCTTAGAAAGGCTGGATATTTAACGAGAGATAACCTAGGTGACCCAACGGGCGGCGATATGTATATCTACGAGTGTACGCCGCAAGTCTTAAACACGTAACACCGATCACAGTTAGTTAAAGGGGGAGTATGGCAGCTAAGCGAGAATGTAGATTATGCAAAGAGCATGGCTATGATCACATAAGAGTGAACACAGGCTCCTTCTGTAATATGAGTCATGCAATTGAGTGGGCATTAGAGAAAACAAAGCAAGGCAGGCTGAAGGCTCAGAAGAAGGCAGAGACAGCAAAGAAGAAAGAGCATTCAAAGAAGAAGCGGGAGTTTTACGATAATGATATCAAGACCAGGAAAGCAGCAACAAAACACGCATGTCACGCCTACATTAGAAAGCGAGATTATGGAAAGCCTTGTATCTGCTGCAATAGAAAATACAAAGATAGCTTCCACGCTGGACACTATCTCGAATCAGGCAATAACCCGAGGTTACGGTATGATGAAGATAACATCCACGGGCAAAGCAATTACTGTAATACCTATCAAGGAGGAAATTCGGACGACTACAGAGGAAACCTAATAAAGAAAATAGGGCTAAAAAGGGTTGAGCGATTAGAAAGCATGAAAGGGGGTGCGATAAAGCGAACGGCACAAGACTACAAGGATATAGAATTATATTATAAGCAAAAGCTCAAAGAGCTAGGGGATAAAGAATGAAGCTACAAATCAATATAGATACAGAAAGCAAAGAGGCGGTAACGAAGCTATTAAAGCTAGCAATCACGGCGTATAACTTTGATAAAGAATCAAAAGCTAGTGAGAATGCAGCAATGGCAAATAAAATTATTGATATATTGGAGGGTAAATAGATGCGTGACATAAACCAAATTATTGTACATTGTTCCGCAACTCCACCATCAATGATAGTTGGTGCTGATGATATTCGTAAGTGGCACATAACAAGAGGATGGTCAGATATAGGCTATCATTATGTAATTAGACGTAATGGCGTAACTGAGGCAGGCCGAGATATTGAGAAGGCTGGAGCGCATGCCAAGGGTCACAATGAAGACTCGATAGGCATCTGTTTAATAGGTGGAATTGATGAAGTAGGCAAGCCAGATGATAATTACACTCTATTGCAGTATAATGAACTCCTTAGATTGATTAACTTTCTGAAAATCACCTTCCCTATTAAGTTACTTAAAGGGCATAGAGATTTACCAGGAGTTACTAAAGCGTGTCCATGCTTTGACGTAGACGCTTGGTATAAGTTTGAAACACAACTCACATTTTAAGGATTAATCATGTCAGCAGATAAGAAGCCAAAGAAACAAAAAAGTAACGGTGCATTTGTTAAAGCGCCAAAAAAGAGTCGTGCTGACAAGCGTAAAACTAAAAAGTGAATGAAATTCTTTTCCCTTTCCACTGCCTAGCTATTGCCGGGTTAGTGGTTTTTGCGGCACTTCGTGGTGGCAGCTTCCCCTTTAAGCTAGCCGCGATGTATGCCGCATTTTTTTACACTTCTACTACATTTCAACTATTAGAGTTAGCGCCTGAATTTCAAATAGTCACAGCTTTTATCTTTGCATCCATCCTTTTCAAGTTCTGTATTGACTCAAAACGTAGGTTATATGTCGATCTGTTTTGTTTACTGATGATTTTAGCTATAATTAACTATATTTTATTGTATGTTAGTTATATAGCTCTATCGGGTAATGCGTATGAAGCGGCCAGTCATCTATATACAGTGGTACATGTATTATTGAGCATATCCGATATAGTCATACTTATCGGGGTGGTAAATGGAAGTAGAAGCGATAGAGCTTATACGGGATTGGTCAGTTTTATCAGTAATGGTTTATCAGGTGCTTTCTTACTCTTACAAGCTCCACAAGAGGCGAAAGGGACGGCCAGACAGACGAAAACACAGAAGGGAAATTCCATAAATGTTTGATAGAGTTGATACAGGATATTATTTAAGCGGCGGAACTATGGCGGTAGGCGGTACGGCTGAGGTGTTAGGTAACGCAAAAGAAGATACACCCACACAGGCATGTGAAGTTATAACAAAGGTTACTGACAAGGCGGTAGAGGCCGTGGCAAATAAAGATATAATGGATATCGATGTTTTGTTTGGATTGATTCCAGGGTGGGAGCTTCACATAAGCGGGTTTATAATAATATTGGGAGCGCTTGGAATGATCAAAAACTATTTTGACGGAAAGAAGCGCAAGAAAGAAAGAATCGAAAGCAGCATAAACTAAACAGGTGATTATATGATCGAGATTCTAGAACAAGTCTTCACAGTAGGCCCACAAATCATTGCAGCGGCAACGGGCGCAACCATGTTTTTCAAATCAACAAACTCAAACCCATGGATAAATATGCTACTAAAGGTATTGAACTGCCTAGCGGGTAACGTCAAAGAAAACAAGAACGCAGACGATAATACTTAATGTGGGAATATTTGGTAGGCGTTTTATTTGTCGTATTAGCTATAGTCTGGTTTATCAATGGATTAACCAGATCTAGGGATATGCGAGAGGATCAGTATAGAGAAGGTGGTGAGCTTGATGGGCATATCGACGTTAGGAAACGGAACAAAGAAAAATAAATTATTAGGTTTAGTATTACTATTTTTAAGTACAGCTTCAAATGCAGCGATAACTGACAGTTGCGAGAGTTTCACTTGGTCAACACCGGGAGTACGCGAGAATGGCACAGCTATACAGAAAATTGAAAGATTCGATCTATACCACAAGTTTGAAGATGTTCTATTACCTATTATCGAAATTGATGCGAACGATACTGAATACAGTGCATGCAATCTACAAACGGGGATTCATATATTCTACCTCAAAACAATAGAAAGCTATGGTGATCTTGAGGTAGAGAGTAAAGAAAGTAATACTTATAGTGTATTTATCCAAGATGAAGTGATTCCAGATCCGTCTCCACCTGAAGAACCTGTTATTATAGTAACAATAAGAATATCCGTTAAAAAGATATTACCAACGCCGGAGTAGGTGAAATAATGGCAAGATTTTTAAGGCATAAAGTGGAATACGCATCAACTAGTACTAGCTTTACGCCTGCACTCCCGGTGCACGAGAATGGTGATTTAATTCTGTGCTTTATGGGTAATGATTTTTCAAATAATGGATATTCGACAGTCACTAGCGGGTGGGTAAAGGAGGAAGAGGTAACAGGAGCTTCTAACGCGGCCTGTTTTAGCTTTTATGCTACAGGTAGTGGCTCTACTGACCCAACGTTTACCATGCCAACTACTAGAGGGTGGGCGGTACTTACGGTAGTTATAAAAGACGCTCCTACAAGTTCCGCAATAGATGATAGCAGTTCAACAGGGGCTAACTTCTTCCGCTCCACTACGGAGCCTGTCACTACAACGGTGAATAATGCTCTGTTGTTAGAGTATGCCATGGTAGAAGATGATAACAGGCAGATGTTTTTTGAGCCCGAAGTCAACCAGATAGCGGCGCTAAACGGTGAGGGAATTGGTTTTGATCATGCCTCTATTTTAGCGTGGCATGTGCAGCAGGCTTCTGGCAGCAGTACGGTACATGTTTTTGCTAACGAGAATGCAACTGATAATGGCGTAAAGATAACACTAGCAATTAAAGACGATGGTGGAGCTAATTACCCTGCGTATGTAGATCCAAAAAGCCCCCCGGCTGAGTTAATGACACCATGGTCAGGAACTAAAGCTCTAGTATATTACGATGATGGAACAAAAGACGTAGACCCAACTTCACTAATAACAACTATCAACGGAAGTACAGCGGCATTCAGAACAGACGGCGCTAGTAATAGCGTATACCCTTTAATTCTCGCTAATGGTTTTCCTATTTCAACGTCCGGGGATTGGAATAAGCACCTAGTATTTCAAAGAGGCTTAGGAAACACTTGGGATTTGTCTGGGGATGCAGTGATAAGCTTTACCGGCGAATCACAGGCCGACAGTGTAGGATTTGATACAGGCGCAAGATATATCGGTGTGGGATCGGGAGACTCTGCAAACGTAGCGACAGCGGCTAAATTGTTTCAGTATGAGGCCGCAGACGCCACAGTTACTATGTCTGACGGAACCGCTCAATTTGTAGTGCAGCCTTCAGCCACTCCAGACGACACTTACGGATCGATTAATTTAGCCGCAATAACAAAGATGTTCCAAAGTACTTATGTAACATCATCCAGCCAAGATAGTGGGCTAGGCTTCCTGTATAAATTAGGAGTTATGTCTTTAATAGGGGGTAGTGTTGCGCACCCTTGTAGCTTTTCAATAGCGGCAGATCACGTAAAGACCGGCGCTTTAAATACAGTAAAAGACCAGAAAGGTAGTGCTGCAAGTCAATTCTTTTGTACGCAAAATATTCAAACTGGTAACGGGTCAGATGTAACCTATTGGGACAGTAGTTTTCAGTCTATAGAATACCCCGCTGCTTATAATGCAACAAACATAAGTGTCGCGGTTAATGTTAATAGCGCTGTATTTGAGTACAGCTTAAAGGCTGCCGCTGGTAATGTAGTGTTAATGAAAAGTTGCACCTTTAACATGGGAGACTTTCATAAATGGACGGTAGACGCGGCCACTAGCAACACTGATATTTATAATTTTGTAGGCTTGAATATTCTTAATGCAACAGTGACGTTACGAGCATTGTCAAATGTAAATTATCAAGGAACGACATTTTCAGGCTGCAAAGAAATAATAGATAATGGTGCAAATCTATCAAAAGGTGTCGGTGTAACAATAGCTAACTCTGTCGATACTTATGCAATCACAGTGGCAAGTGAGGCTGAATTTGGAAACCTAGCCAACTGTACGTTTACGGGTAATACAAATGCAATCAGAATAACTGGAAACCAGACAGGGAGTTGGTCAGACCCTAATTTAACTGTATCAGATAATACATTTGACATTAGTTACTCAGGAACCACAAATTTCTCTATACAGTCAGCCAATACTTTAACAGTTGATAATACAAGCTCAGGCGTATTAACAATCGTTACACCAGTACTCACGCTTAATATTAATAGTGACACAGCTTCAACGCTCATCAGGTACTTTGAAGACGACTCACAGACGGTGGTTGATTCAGTAACAGGAACCACGCTGGCTTACGTCTTCCCAGACACCGACGTTATTGATATTGAGTTAGTTAAACAAAGTTATGTGCCTGTTAATCGCCAAGACATTACGCCTTTTGATGGTGACTTTGATGTAATCATGGATTTCGATGAGGCTTATAACTCAGGGCATGGTCTAACGATTACAACAGAATATGATTATGNCCGAGNNACTAAAGTACTNACNNTNAACAGCGANCAAAACGCACTAGATGTAAGATCATCACTNGCTGANGTNATTAGAACAAACTCCAGTTACTTTAATACTGCATTATTGATGGTAGCTATCCCAGGTTTAACGCGTGTTGACTTGGTGGACGGTGCTACGATTACAAGTATGGCAACGTGGAAAGGCGCTGGCATGGAAATGTTCGACGCTGCTGACCCTTTGAACCCTCTAGAAAAATGGTTCGCGCTCAAGTCAGGCGGCAATATTACAGGGGCAACAACTCACTTCAGACAAACAGACTCAGGAAACTCCACCGCGGTAACGCTAACAAATAACGTAGTGGATGAAGCATTTCAATATTGGGACGATCCAAACCATGATGGTTCAACGGCTGATGGATTTGATTTCTCTGNTTACATGGTAACAAAAGCATTCTTAGCAGGATCTAAACAAGCTCGCTCAGATTTNTTGGTTGATGCNGGTATTAGTGAAATTGCGTCTAACTCGTATCAGGTTGTATTAGCTAATGCTGATCATGGCTATTCAGGANNNGACCCNGGTATAACCGGNGATCTNACATTAGTNACCGGNGGTACGTTNGGAGGTAAAACGTTTGCNTATGAAATTATNGACGGTGGTGTGAATACCGGTGCAGATATAGCAGACCAATTTAACTTNAANGCNGCAAGCAATCCAAATACAGTTATTCCAGGNGGAACCGGCTTAAGATACTTTGAGCTGAATGATATGGTTATCCACAATGCNNCAGCAGTGGANACNGANNGAGGCTTTGAAGAAGGCACAACACCAGTATTAGTTGGATTCTACTGCTCAAGAGCAAGCGCGGATCATCCAGGCTTTACAAGATTCCAAGCGGATGATGGTACTTACTTTACACCAGCGGTGACATCTAACGTATCGATCACAGGTATGCCAGCGGCGGGAAATGAGATAAGGCTACAGATTTACAACGTAACAGCTCAAACAGCCTCAGCATGGGCCTCAGCTACGGTATACACAGAAGGTGACAAGGTTTTACGCTCGACAGGTCTAGGNACAGAGCAAACAGCCGGATTATACTTTGTNGCAACGACAGGCGGAACTAGTGGCGGATCAGAACCAACATGGGANACNACAGTAGAAAACACAACTTCAGACAATACGGTTACATGGACAACTTTCGCTATTCTATTTACTGATGCTGANCCTGTAGGNACTGGNTTTGCTGATAGTTATACAGATGGTGAAGAGTTTATAGGNGGNGANACTTTCAGGGTTAGATTNGCAGAGCTGAACACAACAACNTCATTCAAGACATTTGAGACNACAGGCATAGTNAGNTCAAGCGGNTTTGCTGTTGCAGTGGATGCNATTGCNGANAGTGTATATGCATCAAATGNTATTGACGGNTCNAGNACAGCGGTTACNGATATCTATACGGCTGATTATGCTAACAACGANATNGATTTAGATACAAATATGGACTTCACAAACCCTAAGTCTTTTGCTTTCGTAAGCTTNGAACAGACNACNAGCCANGGCATGTTTCANATATGGCGAATAGTCACAGCGATAGATTCGGGCAATTATCAAAACAACGTCGATGTTCTCGGAATACTCTTTGATGAAACGGCAGGTTTTGTTAAGCAAGAAGACGGCGACACGTCAAGATGGTTTAGAACGGATGGAACAAGACCATTCAAAGACCCAACAACGGGCGGTAGTGGAATATCAATGAACTGGAAGAACCCAGTATTTCAATTAGAAACGGGCGTGTCTGGTTTAACACCTTCGGAATCTGCACAATTAGGCGTTATTGATACGGTTGATACTAAGGTTGATGCATTAAATGATTTTGATCCTGTAAATGATGACGTTGCAAAGGTAACCCTAGTAGCAACAACCACAACTAATACGGACATGAGAGGGACAAATTCAGCTAATACAGTTGCACCTGATAATGCTGGGATATCATCAAACGGAACGGCTATAGCAGCTCTTAACAATCTCTCGGCAGCTCAAGTTAATGCAGAGTGTGACACAGCTATAAGTGACGCAGCTTTGGCAACAGCAACAGCACTAGCGACAGTTGATAGTAATGTGGATGGAATTAAGGCTAAAACAGACCCTCTAACATTTACTAAAGCAAACGAGTTAGATTCAAATGTACAAAGTGTGAATGATGTAACTGTGACAGGTGACGGCGANACAGGGTCGGAATGGGGGCCCGCTTAAATGGCTAGTGCTTGGGGGGTCAGTTGGGGTTCTGCATGGCAGGATTCCTGGGGCCCAATATCAACAGAGCCGGTAATAGATGATAACGGCGTTGTTGTTGATGGCAGGTTTGGTGATGGAATAATTGAAGCTGGTATATTCGGTGGCGGTATATCGAGCGCTGCCATATTCGGAACAGGTCAAAGTATTGATTCAAGTTTTGGAATTGGACTATCAGTAACAGGAGTGTTTAATAACGGTTGCACAGCGTCATCTAATTTTGGCGAAGGGTTATCGATTGCGTCAACGCTTGATAGTGATTTGTCGGTAAGTAGTTCATTTGGCAACGGGTCAAGCATAACCTCATCATTCGGCAGAGATCGCGCAGTAGTGGGTACTTTTGGTAATGGTGTTATACTTAATGAAAGTTTAGGCGATGGCATAACAGTAGATGGTGACTTATGACAGATATTAATAATGGTGAAATAGGCGTACCACTTAGAATAAATCTAGGCGAAGATATAAGCGCGGCAACTAATACTATAATTAGGGCTCAGCCTCAGATTGGAGCGGCTAAAGAATTTCCCGCAACAGTGCCTAATACTAACGTGACCGTTGACGGAGTAACATTGCTAGCTAATCAATATGCGGAATACACAACACTAGCAAAGGAAGATCTAGACTATACAGGTAAGTGGAGAATGAAATTAGACGCCGTTTTCTCTAGTACAGACAAGCCACAAACTAACTACGTAAAATTTAGAGTACTACCGTAACAGCCCCGACAAGGTTAGACGAAAGCTTTCTTATAGGAGGTGATCATCTCCCGATAGTATGGGTAAACTATCAGGCTAAGCACGTTGTGAAGCGTTACGGTCATCTACTAACTAACAATAGGTGAATATATGGCGACCGTTTTAACAACAAAGCAGAAATCGTTTTGTGAGTACTACGTGTCTAACGGGTTCAATGCAACACAGGCGGCTTTAAGTGCAGGATATAGCCAGGACAACGCTTCACAGCAAGGGTGTGAAAACCTAGGAAAACCCTATATACAAGAATTCATACAAGAGTTCACGGCTAAAGCAGCAGAAAAGGCACTAGTAACCACAGAGGACGTAGTTAAGGGACTTATGAAAGAAGCGGGTAGCATTGAAGAGGATTCAAGTCCAACAGCCCGTATAAGCGCTTGGAAAGCTTTGTCAGATTACACAGGCGGCTTCGATTCTAACAAGGTGCATAATGTTAATGTCGAGCTATCTCATGAGGAGTGGCTGGACTCATTAAAGTGAACGCTTTGGAAAACAGGCAGCAGCTCAAAGATGACTTTGAATTCTACGCTCGCAACTGTTTAAAAATAAGAACGAAAGATAAGGGGCGGCAATCTCTAGTATTAAACTCTGCTCAGAAGTACATACACAAGCAGATAGAAAACCAATTAAAAACCACTGGCAAAGTAAGAGCTATTATCTTAAAGGGTAGGCAGCAAGGCGCATCAACTTATGTTGAGGGCCGCTTTACTTGGAAGACTACGCATAACAAAGGTGTAAGAGCTTTTATACTTACTCACGATGGCGAATCAACCAACGCTCTATTTGAGATGTCAGAACGCTATTACACAAACCTACCTTCACACGTTAAACCAAGTCTAGGAGCATCAAACGCCAAAGAGCTATATTTTGATAACTTAGATTCTGGCTATAAGATAGGAACGGCGGGAAACAAGGCAGTAGGTAGAGGTCAAACGCTACAGTTCTTTCATGGTTCAGAGGTTGCTTTCTGGATGAATGCAGGCGACCACACGAAAGGCGTTATGCAAGCTGTGCCAGATGGCGACGGAACAGAGGTTATATTAGAGTCAACGGCCAATGGTGTTGGTAATTACTTTCACGAACAATGGAAGCTAGCAGAAAAAGGTATTAGCGAATTCATAGCCATATTTGTACCCTGGTACTGGCAAGCAGAATACAGAAAAAAGCTACCTGAAGATTTCACCCTAACACCAGAAGAACAAAAGCTAAAAGAACATTACGACCTAACCGACGAGCAATCATACTGGCGACGAATGAAAGTTGCTGAATTAACCACTGATGGCATAGACGGCACAAAAGCATTCAAGCAAGAATACCCAATGAATGCAGCAGAAGCTTTTCAAGTGTCAGGTGGTGACGGGTTAATAAACGCTGATCATTGTATGCGAGCACGAAAAGAAAAGGTAAACGGTAACGGCCCTTTAGTTGTTGGTGTTGATCCCTCAAGAGGTGGCGATAGGTTTGCCATAGTTAGAAGGCAAGGCCGCAAGATGTACGGTATGGAGTCTTACATTGGTGACCAGTGCGACAAGCTAGGAAAGAACGTGGCTAATTGCAAGCGAATACTCGATACCGTTTGCCCCGTTGCCGGTAAAGTCCCAGACATGATGTTTGTGGATTATGGTGCAGGTGCGGATATTGTAGATAGGTTACATGAACTAGGTTATGAAAAAAGAGTTAAGGCCGTTCACTTTGGATCAACTCCACTAGACCCTATTAAGTACAAAAACAAGCGCAATGAAATATGGGGTGAAATGGCGGATTGGTTAGTTGATGAAAACTTACCTGTTCAAATACCTGATGATGACGAGATGCAAGCGGATTTGTGCGCAAGCCCGTATAATAGAGATTCAAACGACCGTCGTGTATTATGGTCTAAAGATCGGATAAAGAAAGAATATGGGTTTAGCCCGGATTACGGTGACGCTGGCGGTTTGACATTTACAGAGCCGGTCAATGAAGCATTTGAAGATTTAGATTTTGCTACGGAGTTTTAATAGATGGCTACTGACAAGAAAGCTGATAATACTGAGATACACCAAACAGCGCTAAAGCGATTCCAGCGAGTGGAAGATAAAGAACGGAGCCAAAGAAGTTTGGCTATTGAAGATCTTCGTTTTGCTCAGACTGAGGATGGTCAGTGGGATGATAGCGCAATTGAAAAGCGTAGAGGCCGACCTCGTTACACGATAAACAGAGTAGCGGGCGCAGTAGATCAGTTGATAGGCGATCAAAGACAGAATAGAACAGCTATTAAAATTAGGCCGGTTAGGGGTGGAGCGACAGAAGATGTTGCCAAAGTCATGGAGGGGTTAATTCGTAACATTGAAACGCAGAGCAAAGCAACAAATGCCTATGATAACGCATTTGACGAAGTTGTTAACGGCGGCTTTGGAGGATGGAGAGTTATAACAGAATTCTCTGATGACGATGTATTTGAGCAAGATGTAAGAATTAAACCTATTCTTGGTGCTACAACATCGCTCTGGTTTGATACCGGCGCAACAGAGTACGATAAACGTGATGCAAAGTGGGCTTTTGTTACGCTTGATATGCCAAGAGAGGAGCGGGAAGAGAAATACCCTGACAAGCCTATATCTGAATGGCCTAAAGATGTTGAGTTATTACGAAGGAATGGCGAAGGTTGCGATAATTGGTCAAAAGACGACACTGTGACAATAGCGGAATACTGGGTTAAGACTGAAGTAGATAAAGAGATTGTATTATTGTCAGACGGCCGTGTAATTGATGCGACTGAAGACGGAAAGATATTAGATGAACTAGCCGGTGAAGGCATAAAAGAAGTTAAGCGCAGAAAGGCAAAGTCTCATAAAGTTGAGATGTATATCATGGACGGCGGCGGTATCTTAGAAGGCCCGAAAGCGTGGGCGGGTAAGTTTATCCCGTTGATACCTATGTTTGGGCGACAGACTTATATTGAAAACAAAACATATATTAGAGGGCTTGTAAGGTTCGCCAAAGACCCAGCAAGAATATACAACTATGGTACGTCCACAGCTATTGAGACTACAGCGCTAACACCTAAAGACCCTTATTGGTACACGCCAGCACAGGTGAAAGGGCACAAGGATAAGTATGAGAACTTCAATACTCAAAACAGTCCATTCATGCCATTTAACCCTGACCCATTAAACCCTGGCCCACCATCTAGGTCAGGCGCTCCAGCGGTTAACGGCGCTTTACTTGCTCAAATACAACAAGCTTCAATGGATTTATATCATGTAACAGGAATGCAGCCTCCTTCATTGGGTGCTAACCCTGAATTGAAGAGCGGAAAAGCTATACAAGCTCAAGAGCGTTTAGGTGATCGTGGGATGTATATCTTTGAAGACAATAAATCTAAGTCAATCGATTACACTGCTGAAATACTTCTGGATTTACTGCCAAGAATCTATGATACAGCCAGACAAGAGCGCATTGTTTCTATGGACGGAGAAACGGAAGACGTACAGATTAATGAGACCGTACGAGATAAGCAGACAGGGGAGGAAGTATTGGTTAATGATTTGTCATTAGGTAAATATGACTCAGTAACCGAAACAGGGCCAGCGTTTGCAACACAGCGTCAAGAGTCAGCACAACAGATAATTGAATTGATTGGAACTAGTCCAACGTTTGAAGGGTTAGCGCTTGATCTAGTAGCTAAAGATTTGCCTATTCTAGAATCTAAAGAGCTAACGAAACGTGTTAGAGCACTTATGATTGCTAACGGCACGCCAGGAGTAACACCTACCGAAGATGAAATTAAAGAATTAGGCTTAGATCAGCAGCAACAGCCAGATCTTCAGCAGCAAGCTATCACTGAGAACATTCAGATACAGACAGAGAAGCTAATTAGTGATATTGAAAACCAAGACGCTAAGACGTTGCAGGTAACTGTTGACACTCAGAATTCAACCATTAAAGCGCTTCAGGATTTAAATAACGCGTTCAAAATACAGATGGAGACCGGAATTCCGTTTACACAAGCTGATCACAATATACGGACAAAACAGCAGGATATCGTTGAAGAGGCTCAGCAGCAAATTGATGAGGGGCCAAACCGCGAACAGTCGGCAAGCATAGTGAGTGACGCCGTTACGCAAGAGATAGCTCAAGAGTCTGAAGGCGCTAGACGTTTAACGGTAGAGCAGCCGAGTGCGTCAGTTGGCCAAGACATTGTAAATTGAGCATAGTTTTAAACTATCAGTAAATGACATATAATAGTTTCAACGCATACGCCAAGCGATATTGGCGGCCTAAATTAACCGTAAAGGTGTGAACATGAGTGAAGCTGCACTATCTGAAGATACTGAACTAAGTAATGATATTGATCTAGGCCAAGAACAAGATCAAAAACAGGAAGGTGTCGAAGTAGAACAATCGGAATCAGCAACCGAAGTGGAAGAAGCGCCAAAAGAAGACGGCTTTCAGAAGCGAATTAATAAAGTAACAGCAGACAAGTACAACGAGAAACGAAGAGCTGATGATTTACAGCGTCAACTAGATGACATGCAAGCGAAGCCAAAAGAGGCAGGCGCAGCACCAAAACTAGAAGACTTTGATCATGACGAGGGGTTGTTTAATACCGCCTTAATCGATCACAAAGTAAGTCAGGCAGTACAGGCACAAGTTGCAGAACAGAATAAGCAAACATCACAAGCTAACGCACAAGATGCAGCGAAAGCTTTCAACGACAAGGTTGTCGAGTTTGGGAAAGACGATTTCCATGATGTAGCTGCAAAGATTCCCGCATTAGATCCGGGATTAGTTGCGGAGCTTATGAGTTCAAAGGAGGGCGTCGAAATGATTTACCATTTAGGTGAACATTTAGATGTAGCGGATAAAATCGCTAACATGCGACCACTTCAAGCGATGGCTGAATTATCTCGAATATCGTCTAACATGTATGCTAAAAAAGATGTGAAAACCAGTGCAGCACCAGACCCTATAGAGCCTTTAAGCTCTGGCGGTTCAATCTCTAAAGAGAGCGGGCCAGAAGGTGCAACTTATGAATAATTTAGGAGATATGCCAAATGGCTAACGATTTTGACAGTAATATAACCCGAAAATTAACCCGTTCATTTTTAAATGCGTTTGAGAGTAATCGTGTTTTATCTAAGAACGTAAATACACAATTTTTATCTAACGCATTTAACCCATCGACAGGTGACACTGTAGATATTAAGCGTCCAACTGACTATAAGTCTTCACGAACAAGTGATGGTGATATTTCAAGTGGAACAGCTGGATCGATCATTACCGGCAAAGCATCTGGCGTGGTTCAAGACTACTTCACAGTAGAGTTAGATTGGGCTGAAGCAGACGAAGCAATTAAGATGGATCAGCTTGATCAACTTATTGCGCCAGCAGCAACACGAATCGTAACCGATTTGGAAGTTGATTTCGCTAACTTCATGCGTGAAAACACTGGCTTACTAGCTGGCACGTATGGAACAGCGGTAACAACTTGGGATGATGTAGCACAAGCAGGTGCGGTGATGTCATCTTCTGGCATACCAGCTGATCAAGATTGGATGTATGCGGTTAACCCTTTCACTCAAACAAGCTTAGCGAGCAATCAGCGTTCATTAGGTGCCGGTGGTTCAGCGGGTGGTTTGATTTCAGAAGCTCATCGTAAAGCAATCCTATCGGATGACTTTGCAGGCATGAAAGTGATGACTGCGACCACTTTATCAAGTGCAACCTCTCACTCTGTAGCGGATCGTGTAGGAGCTTTAGCTTCTAACCCTGATGTAACTTATGCAACCGCTAAAGATACAATGACGCAAACGCTAGCTGTATCTGGTTTTGGTAACAACTTGCAGATCAGAGCGGGTGAAGTTATTCAGATTACAGGTCGTAACCGACTTAATCTAAATACGCGACAACCAATCATTGATGCGGCTGGTGTAAACGTTGTATTTACTGCAACAGTTACTACCGCGGTGACATTGTCTGGTACTGGTACGGGTAACATTGTTATAACCGGTCCCGCAATCTTTGAAGCAGCAGGCGCTTATAATACTGTTGATAGTGCTCCAGTATCGACTGATGTTGTAACCTTGCTTGGTGCAGCTTCAACTATCTACCAGCCTAATCTATTTTGGCATAAGCAAGCTTTCTCAATTGGCTCAGTACCGATTAAGAAATTGTTTAGCACAGATACATTAGGAACCACTAAAGATGGCTTGCAGATCCGAGTAAGTAAAGGCGCTTCAATCCGAGAGAACAAGCAGATTGTTCGATTTGATTTACGTCCCGCTTATGGCGTTCTTAATCCGTTCTTTGCTGGCCAAGGTTGGGGTTAATTAATACAGGGGCTTAGCGGCCCCTTATTTTAGGTGACTTATGAGTGTATGGATTAAGCCAAATGGCAGTAAGATTAAAGTAACAGATAACAAAGCAACTATTGAGTACGTAACAAGTTTGAACTGGAAACCAGAAAAAGAGGCGGCTACTAATGACAATAGTACTACAGATAGTAAACGGAGCAGCCGAAAAACTGGGCGTAAAAAGTGCTGAGTCGGCGCTAGAGCCTGGAGACTTTCAAGTAATTGTAGATGAAATGAACGACATGCTAACTGAATGGGCCGATATTGGCTTAACGCCTGCATTTGTCGAGGTATTAAATAGCACTGATACAGTTAACGTTGATCGAAACGCAGTGTCAGCAATCAAAAGCAATCTAGCTATTCGCATAGCTCCATCATTTCAAAGAGGTGTGCAGCGAGAACTGGCTGTAGCGGCAGCAGCCACATTACAAGCATTAGAAGCATCTGAAATATTTATTGGCGAAGTTGCGCTACCAGACACTCTGCCATCTGGCTCAGGCAATGATTGCTCTAATGTATTTTCAAACGATAGATTTTTCCCGCAGAATAAGAAGGTGAATTTCTAAATGCCCAGAATACAACTCCCTCTAGGGTTTAGCTTCTATCAATCTGAGAGTAAGCCTTTCTCATCGCAACGGTGTATCAATTGGATACCTACGGTAGCAGAGAGCGCAGCATTAAATACTCGCGCATTGCTTCAGCCTTCAGGGTTAAGCCAGTTGCTTGTAAGTACATCGATAGGCAATAGAGGCAGTCAAACACTAAATGAGATTCCATTCTTTGTTAATGGTAACTCCTTAATCTCAGTATCGTCCTCATTTGTAGAAACCAATCACGGAACTATCGAAGGTTCTGGTCGGGTATCTTTAGCTAACAACGGCCAATATTTGGTTATAGTTGTACCGGGCGGCAAGTCTTACGCGTTTAACAATCAAACTAATACGCTTGCTCAAATAACAGACGTTGATTTCAGAACCTCTGACACAGTTGTGTTTAAAGACGGCTTCTTTGTGTTTAGCTCAAGTGATGGCGCGGTATTCTTTAACTCTGCTTTGAATGACCCTTTTACCTATGACGCTTTAGACTTCGGAACAGCAGAAATAAACCCGGATAGAATAGTCGCCTTACATGTTAACCATAATGAATTATTTGTTGGTGGCTTTGAGACTATCGAGTTATTCCAAAACATCGGTGGTGCTGGATTCCCATTTCAACGCATACCCGGCGCTAACATACAGAAAGGCATACACGCTAAATTTTCCCTAATCGAATTTGATAATACATTTTGTTTTGTTGGAGGTGGTTTAAATGAAAGGTCGGCAATCTGGAAAGTCACGGGCAGTTCAAGCGCACAGAAAATCTCAACAGATGCTATTGATAAAGAAATTCAAAAATTCAGCGAAGACGAAATTAAAAACAGTTTTGCCATGACCAAGACCGAAAGAGGTCAATTTTTAGCCTACTTTACATTTGAGTCTGATCGAATCCCATCAAGAACATTTGTTTATAATGCTACGGCTACGGCTTTACTCGGTCAACGTGTTTGGTTTGAAGTTCAAACGGGTGTAACAGACAACAGTTTTAGAGTTCGCTCAATTGTAGCGGCTTACGGCAAGTTGATGGTAGGTGATAAATCTACNGGNATCATAGGTGANTTNGANGACAATTTAACNTATTACGGNGAAGCNATATTCAGACANATGNCATCNGCACCNTTTAGNGAAAACGGTTTACCTATCTTTGCNGGTGAATTCGANGCNACATTNGANAGCGGTGTAGGNNTAACNAGTGGNAACGGTTCAGANCCAGTAGTNCGAATGGATAAATCTGATGATGGNGGTAGAACGTTTAACTCTGAGACTAAACGAGCTATAGGNAAGATAGGCGAATACGGCCAGCGAGCTATATGGAGGCGTCAAGGGCGNTTNCCAGTNGCTAGAACGGTTAGATTAACGATCACAGACCCNGTTAGAGCTAATCTNATTAAAATAGCAGCTACACCAGAAGTAGGGAGTCAATAATGNCNNCNATAATACCTCCAAGAAGAGGNGACNGGTTTACACCAAAGGGTGAGCCTACAACGCGTCTACATGAGTTTCTAGAAGCGCTTACTAGGCAAACAAACCAAACAGCAGAAACAACAATTGAAAGCTCNGATAACTCAGGCATAAGAGCAGAGCTTTTAGCTTTACAGCAGCAAGTAGGCAGCGGAAACCCTTTAACNTCTGACGAGACAGGTTTCACAGTTGATACAAACAAACATTCAGTGGATCAGGACGAAGCGTAATGGCATTTCAATTAATTAATGTAGGCGCAGTGGCAAACGATAGGACGGGAGACACTTGGCGTGACGCTTTTGTAAAGGTCAACTCAAATCTAACTGAATTATTTGATGTTGTAGCGTCTATCGGTATTGTATTTGTAAATGAAGAGGCTGATTTCCCAGTTCAGGACGGCACAACAATAACTCTAGAAACTCAGATTCAATATATTATAACTGCGCCAATTACGACAGCTAAAAGCTTCACTGTACAGAATGCCGCTGTTTTAACCTCTTCTAGTACGCTAGGGCCGCTATTAACTTATACCGGTACTGGCGCGATGTTTAACATTATTGATGCTAGCTTTGTTATTAGATTAATGCAGCTAGATCATCCTAATGCGCAAGGTTACAACTTTGTAGATACTTCCGGCGGTACTTTTGTATTCCTGAGTGATAACGTAAGGCATTTAACTGGAACCAAATATGGTACATTTAACGATGCTCAGACGGTATTGATACAGGTTGGAGCAGCTTTCTCAATGGCTCAGGGGATAGAGTTTCTAGGCACTAACATGCTAATCAATTCTATTGATAAGTTGTTTATAGGATCAACTAGCACGAGCTTTAAAGCTATTGATTTAGGGTCTTCTGTATCACAAACAACTGAATTCAGAGATGTGACAAGCAACGCGCCATCGGGAGCTTTTGGCATATCTGGATTAATCAATAGTGGGAATATCCCGATCGGTAGACTTGCAATGATAAACAATTGTGAGTTTGGCGGCGGAATGACATCGCTAGAAAATATCACAAATGAAGATGTNCGTTACAGNTTTAGAGATAACACGCCTATACCTGACACNATTGAAGACGCNCTATTAAGNTTTAATGGCAGCTCAACAGAAACGACNATTTCAACTCAAGACGTACCCGTTATAGTAAATGCNACTTGGACATGTATTAGAGANTCATTNTTTGCGTGTACTACNGGCGGTAGAATTACTTTTCTTGGTGAGCGNGANGTNACNTTACCTATTGATGTGCACGTAGGGTTAATATCAGCGGGCGGCGGCTCAATAAATGTNACNGTTTANTTNGCAAAGAACGGCTCAGTTATTACAGCTTCAGCTACAAGTATCGCTATAAGTGGATCTAANCAAGCGCTAGTAGGAATACCGTGGCAGGANACAATGACAGAGGATGATTTCTACGAGATATTTGTAGAGAACAACAGTAACACTACAAACATAATTGTTGAATCTGGAAAGTTGAGGGTCGCATAATGGCTGAAGACGTACTAGTGTTTAATACAGCAAATCAATTCGTGGATACTATCGAAAAGTTCTACGATTCCCCTCCTTCTAGTCAAGGCGGTCAAGGCACACGTATAACTAAATTCAGCGCACCNAATGACACTACNTCAAGTATTGATTANAAAGCNTATATATTTAANTCAGNCGGANCNGTTCAGAAAGCNCTTATTCCCCAAACAACAGTCGTTAGGGATAGAGTAGATTTAGGCGCNTCAATNGTNGGNCANCTNATACCNCCAGGNGGNAGNTTAAGAATGGAAGCANAGCGTTGCAGGCGGTATCGAGTTCTACGTAACAGGTAACGAGCTGTGATTGAAGTATGCCGAGATATGGAGCATGTAAGAAACTTTATGCTTCAGCCTCAAATAGTTAGATACGCGGCTGAGCATGGTTCTGATTTAGAAAATGAAGAGTTTAAAGTTGACGGAAGGCAAGGTTATTTAACGTACAAAGTAAACGGTAAAGAGGTTGGCTTAATCGATTTCCATTTAGTTACCGGCACTATGGCACAGTTTCACCCCTATATTCTGCGTAAATACAAAGAACATTATGATGATATGAATAGGGCGTTTTTCAAATGGTTTTTAAAAGAAGTGCCTGAACAGATAGTTAAATTAAACGCATATATACCCACTAAGTTTAAAGGCGCATTAGCAGCGGCTGATAGGGTGGGCATGATTGTAGAAGGTGTTGACAGATTGAGCTACTTATCTGAAGACGGCCCATGTGATAGAATATTAGTAGGCATTATTCGTCGGGAGATGATTTGAATGAGCGGTATTATAAACACTGTAGTTAAAGTTGGTACACTTGGCCTCGTTCCTGATGTTACAGGTGTAGATGCAGCACAAAAGGCGGCAGGTAAAGCGGCAGGGTTACAGGCAGGCGCAGCGCAGGCAGGTATTGAGGAGCAGCGAAGACAGTTTGATATTACACAAGCTAACCTTCAGCCCTTCCAAGAAGCCGGTGTAGGCGCTTTAGGTCAACAGCAAGCATTACTCGGTCTAAGCGGTCAAGATGAGCAGCAACAAGCCTTTGCAGCCTTTAACGAGTCACCAGGGCAAGCATTCTTGCGAGAGCGAGGCCAACGTAACTTAGTTCGTAACGCTTCAGCTATTGGTGGCTTAGGTGGCGGCAATGTTCGATCAGCTTTAGTTCAGCAGGGTGTAGGGTTTGCTCAGCAAGACTTTCAAAACCAGTTTGGTCGATTAGGTCAATTAGCCGGTCAAGGTCAGGCAGCGACTACAGCACAAGGTCAGTTCGGCGCACAAGCAGCAGGCAATATAGCAAATCTAGGCATTGCAGGCGCAGAGGCTAGAGCATCGGGTATACTTGGACAACAACAAGCTGAATCACAGTTCAGAGGCCAATTATTAGGATTGGGCGGTCAAGCCCTCGGTGGATTCTTAGGAGCAGCATAATGACTTTACAATCAGCAAGAAATTTTCAATTAGGCACAGACTTTTCCCAGTTTGGTAGAGGCATTCAACAAGGTCAGCAAATAGCTGGGCAGCTTCAAATAGGGCAAGAGCGAGACGCTGAAAGCAGCAGAAAAGCAGAACAATCGCGTGTGCTATCTGTAATTCAAGGTGCATCTGAAATTCAGAACATTCCTACCGATGAGCTAAAGTTAAGCGCATTACTTCAGCGTAAAAACGATCTAACTCAGCAAGGTTTACCCACTCAAGACACTGACGAAGTTATAGCGCTATTTCAATCAGGCAATAGTAAAGACGCTAACGCTTTGATTGACGGCGTTGTTAATATGGGTATTCAGCAAGGTGTATTGAAATCACCTAGCGCTTTAAGTGGGTTAACAGCAGAGCAGAGAGAGTTTGCATCATTATCTAAGCAAGCTGGATTATCAGATGATGAAATCTCTAATGCGATTAAAGTTAAATTTGGACTTAAGGCAAGAGCGGGTCAGTCGGCAGCAGAAAGAATAGCCGCAGATAAAGATATAACTGAAGGCGTTGCAGAGTCTCAAGCTGAAATAACCCAAGCAAAAGAAGAAGCCAAGCTACAAGCTCAATTAAAACTTAAGCCTACTGTAGAAAGTAAAATAGAAAAGGCTAAGGGTGACGTAAAAGCATCCTCTAATATTGTGAATGAGTCATTTAAGCGAATTGGCAGCATAACAACTAATATCAGGAATATTGATAGGGCTATTAACGCAATAGATCGAGGCGCTAAAACTGGCGTCATCGCTAAACTCGTACCTAACATTACAGCGGCTTCAAGAGAGCTTAGGCAGATTCAAAACGAATTAGGCTTGGATGTTATTGGCTCGGTTACGTTTGGCGCACTCTCTCAAGGTGAGTTAGATCTAGCATTAGAAACAGCTATAGATTTAGGTTTAGAGCCGGCAGCATTAAAAGATGTTCTTACTCGTAAAAAGGCAGCTCAAAACAAGCTGATTGATTATCTAGACGAACAGATTCAGTTTCTTGATGATGGCGGAACGTTGGCAGGGTGGAGAGCTGAACAAAAGCAGAAGCTCGCGCCAGACTTAACACAGTTATCAGATGAAGACTTACTTAAACAGCTAGAAGCGGCGAGAGGTGGTCAATAATGGCTGGCTTGGCAGAATTACAAGCAGAGTTTGACAGAAGGCAGGGCGCGCTATCTCAAGCCCCGCAACCTGTACAAGCACCTACACAACAACCTTCATCTAATCTGCAAGCATTAGAAACAGAGTTTGCTAGACGACAATCTTTAACTCAAGGGGTACAAGATGACACCACTAGGCGTGATGATAGTATTAGTCCTGATAATGTTGGCGCAGGAATCCCAGAAACAAACCTAGGCGATGTTAGTATTGAAGATATAGACAAAGCCTTGTTAGATGTTCCTGGCGTACCTCAGTTAGCAGAATTCGCGGCGGGTGCAAATAGATCAGTTGCGGGTTTCTTAGACTTCTTAGGGCCAGACAATATAAATGCTGTATTGGAATTGGCCGGAAGTGAAAAGCGAGTACCTACACTAACTGAAGCATTTACAACACAAGGCGGTTTCGTTGAACCTGGCTTACAAAGAGAGGCTTTAGCTACAGCGGGCGAAATAGTGCCAGCAGCTTTAAGTATCGGGCAAACCCTCAGAACACTAGCCCAAAAATTACCTCAATTTGCAACAGGTGAGGCGGCAGGAACCGGTGTATTAAGGCAGGCAGGCGCAACAACCGCTAAACAAGATGTCATAGGTGGAGCGGCAGCAGGAGCAGGTCAAGAGGCTGGTCGAGAAGTTGCCGGTGAAGAAGGTGCTTTAATTGGCGGTGTATTGGCTCCAATAGCAATTGCATCTATACCGATAAACACAGCTAAGAGCGCTGCACAGTCTTTACTTAAAAAGTCAGCACCTAGTACGGATCAGCTAAAAGAAACGGCTAGAGGTATATATAAGTCTTTAGATGAGTCAGGTGTTACAGTGTCAGCTAAATCATTCAATACTTTGGCAGATGACATAGCGGCATCTTTAAGAAAAGAAGGCTCAGATATTGATTTGACCCCTAAAGCTATCGGCGTAGTTAATCGATTACAGTCCGAGAAGGGTGTGGAGAAAACATTAACTGAATTAGATACCTTGCGAAAGGTTGCGCGAACAGCTGCGGAAAGTATAGATAAGTCTGAAAGTCGTCTTGGTGTGATAGCAGTAAATAAAATAGATGAATTCTTGGATGGTGTTGGCGTAGAAATAACCCCAGGCAAAGAAGCCGGTCAAGCATTTAGATCTGCTAGGGATTTATGGCAAAGAGCTAGAAAGGCTGAAGTATTAGAACAGGCTGTAACCAATGCAGAGAATCAAGCTAGTGGTTTTGAAAATGGTATAAGAACACAGTTTAGGCAAATACTTAAACGCATCGATACAGGCAAGCTAAAAGGCTATACCAGTGAAGAGCGCGAAGCTATCAAGAAAGTGGTGCAAGGAACTAAGGCGGGGAATGTCGCGAAGTTCTTAGGCAAGTTCGGGATATTAGACGGCGTAACATCTAGATCATTAACTACTTTAGGCGGCGTGGGTTTGGCTGGAGCGGCAGGCGGAACTACGGCAGCGGTAGCGGTTCCTATAATCGGCCAAGTATCAGGCGCTTTAGCTCAGCGACTTACTTTGAATAACGCTAGAATGGCTCAAGATATCATTAAAGCAGGCAAGAAGAGTTTAACTATTTCAAAAATATATATTAAGAACACACCAAAAGATCAGCGTAACCCTTCTGAATTGGCTGAGTTATTACTAGCTAACAAAGTACCGGTAAATAATATTAATTTAAAAACGGCTCCACCTTTATTATCAAGTGCGGCTCTTATAGCTTCAGTAGCTAAGTTAAACGATACAGAGGAAACACCATGACAGCTCGTTTTGTAGCTCCATTTTTCGACACTGGTTCAGGATTAACGCCTAGCGATGGATCGAAACTAACGTTTAAAAACCCTGGTCAAGAAACTCTTAAAGATACTTTTTCGGATGCGGCGGGTTTAATCGCCAACACTAATCCGGTAGTAAGTGATGCTACCGGCCTATTCTCTAATATTTACATTACCGGGAATTATGACGTTGTATTGCAGGATAAAAACAACGTTCAAATATGGGCTGATTCTGTTAGTGAGTTTGCAACAACAGCAGGCACGACAATAGTTAAAAACCTTGCCACTCTAGCTTTAGCTGTAGCAGATACGAGTCTAGTTGACGGTGACGCACTAAATATAGCAGAGCGAGAAGCTGGCTTTGGTGGCGGAGGTATGGTTGATGTCGTTTTAAGTACATCTGTAATCGAGAATCCGTTTTATATTATCCAATGTACCGGTGTTCCAACTTTATCGCTAGTCTTTAGGGTCGGCGTTAATGCCCTTACTGGCGATTACTGGATGGCTAAAGCTAATACAAGAATGTTTGGTGCTAGAGGAGATGGAATTGCCGACGACACCACAGCGGTGCAGGCATTTATTGATTTTGTAGGTAATGGGGCGGGTACATTTGGAAGAGGTCGATATTTAGTTGATTCGGTAACATTTGGAAGTAACGGCGCTACCTTTGATTTTGAAAATGCGACAATTAAAGGCGCGGCTTCTGTAGCAACGGATGCTGTTGTTGAATTAACCGGCGCGTTCATGCAGTTCAATGGTAAGTTTTCTATTGACGTTAGCTTGAACACTAATTATGACGCAGGGTTGAAGTGGCACTCTTTGTCTACTGGCGCGCCAGCTCAATTCAACCAGATTGATACCCTCAGTATAGGCAATGCAAAAATAGCGTTACTATACGGTCAGTTAAACGGTGACACGGTAATAGATGCGCCTCAGTCAGAAAACTTTATAGGTAAATTTATTACAACAGCGACAGAGATTGCTATTTACTATAATCAATCTAATGCTTATCTAGGTATTCAAGGCGGTGCGTTTGGCGCTTTGATTGGTGGTTGGGGTGGGGGTTTTGACTTTAGCGCGGCAAGAGTAGTTAAGCAGTTTCAAGGGACTTTAGCATTAAATGGCTGCGAGTGTATCGCTACCGAAAACACTAGCAGTAAAGGCTTTGAGGTCACTGGTGGTAATTTAAGTGTTAACGGCGGTATATGGGAAATAGCTGGAACTAACATAGAATTATCTAATTGTAATTTTGTTTCAACAGGCGTTACTTCAGCATTCTTTAATAGTACAACTTTGCCGTTTGTTGAGTTATTAACCGGAACTTCTGGAACGCTTAAAATATCTGATTTCAGATTAGAAAAGGCGAGCGGTTCAGATACAGCTAATCAAGGATTCTTAGAAGTTAACACCACTCCATTATGGGACGTTGACTTGAGTAATATTCATGCATTTAGACAGCAAAGAACATCTATAATTAAATCTACCTTTCAGAACAATACTTATGTAACTAATATTAATTTTGATGGGTTTCACGTTAGGGGTAATGCTGAAGATGTTGATATTAAAAACAGCTCAAATAATATCCTTGAGTATGTACCAACATCAGCAAGCGCTATAGATAATCTATGGTTTCAAAATGGCACAGGCACGACTACTTTAGACGCAGTAGAAAAGCCAACTGTAAACGGTAGAACATATGCCCATTCTATAAAACTGGATGCGTCCGCAAGTGCAGCAAGCGTGACAAACCTAGATAGAACTAATGCGGCATCAATTAAAGCGACAGGCGCGAGAGTAATCCCTGGTAAAAAATACATAATTGAAGGCTGGATTAAACGCGAAACTTCAGGAACAGGTAATGTTAAGTTCTTTGCTTTAACTTACGACACTACAGCAGTTACGCCATCGTCTGTTGATATCTCTACAGAAGCGGAATTTGTAGGTGAAGACTGGACTTATATTAGGGGTATCGTAGCTATGAATTCTAGCGCGGCATTCTTAGGCATAGGCATTAGCGTCACTAATGATATTGGTTACTTTATTGATTTAAAAGTTGCTAGAACAGATTAATGGATAGCAATCTAGCCTTATGGATTACGCTTATTGCATTAATAGGCGGCTCTGTAGGGCTATATGAAAGCTTTCACAAGAATTACATAACTAAGCAAGACCTAGAAATAGTCCTGCTTAGGAATGGGCTTAAGCCTTAGAAGGGTGCGCCGTTTGGATCTTGCTGTTGTTGGACTTGTTGTGGATTCAACGGTTGACCATTTTGCACGTATTGCTGGTTAGGCTGTTGATAGTTTTGTTGTGGCGCTTGTCCAGCGGGTAATATCTGTTGAGGTTGTTGTTGATATTGCTGCTTAGGTGCTTGTTGTGCTGCTTGCTGTTGACCAGAATGAACGTAACCTAATTTAGCATTAAGCATATCAATCGATAACATAGGGCCATTACTCCCATCAAACGAATCAATCTTTAATTGCTCACAACTAACCTCAATTACAGCGCCTTCGATTAATACATTTTGATAAAACTGAATTTGTGCCGGAGCTTTCGCAAAGATAACTGCTTGGTAATTAGTCCATTCATCCTGTTTAGTTTTAGGGTCTCGATACTTCACCCCCAAACGAATGCCGAAACCTGTTGATTCCCCTGCTTGAAATTGATTAGCTGGCTTGTTTAGTTTGCCTGTTATTGTAGTGCTCATTTATTTACCCTGCTTTAGTTATCTTTTTCCATGATTTTTATGGAACCCAAACTCTATTTCTTTTACTTCCCGCGCTTTTCTAGCCTCTTCTAATGTCTTATACGTACCCACATTATAGAGAATACCTTTATATCTTATTCTAACTCTGTATCTCCCGTCTCGAATAGTCACCCCTGATACACCGGTAGAATTACACCTATAAACCTTTTTGTTTAGGTTGTTTTCAGCCTGAGTAACTTCTCTAATATTGACCCAGCGGTTATCTAATCCATTTCCGTTTATATGATCTACATGAGTTTTAGGAAGGTGACCATTAACAAGTAAAAATATAAGCCTATGACTAAGGTAATCCTTACCATTAACAAATATACTTTTGTAATGGCATCTAGAGCTTTTAAAAAACCTTACTCTCTCTTTTGGCCTATTTTTATCGATTGTTGTTATTCTGCCAGTGTCCTTGTTGTATGTTACAAAGCTAGATAAATCCACAGTATTACTCCATATGTTTGGACACTGCTATTCTATCATTAAAATATCATCAATTGCCATCTTCATTTTCTCAACGAACTTATAAACCCTAGACTCCATATCTTTAATATATGCATCATCTCTATATACTCGCTCAATTAAAAATGAAGCCCTGCAGTCTAATCGAGGATCAAAACTAAGAAAATCACACCAATCGCGCTCAGCAACCCATAACTGCGCTTGAATTTGGTCTTTGTACTCTGCAGCGTAATTGCCAGATAAAGCCCTTCTAAGTTGCGTAGTTGTGTTTGGAGCTTTTATTTCAAGCATGCCATCGTCACGAATCAACCCGTCAGGACTAACTCCAACATAATCATCCATTTCAATAAACGCCACCTCTTCAACATCAACACTTCTTTCTAACTCATACATTGCTCGAGCTT
>JAESQI010000067.1 GCA_016765255.1 Robiginitomaculum sp.
CCTGTATTGCCCGCCGGTTAAACATTTATGCGGCCCGCGCATGGGGAATATGTTTGAGAGTTTCGGCGAAACCGTATGGCCCGGCTTTAGTGGTATAGTTCTTGTCGAAGCCGTCAAACGCCTTTATATAAGACCGAATGGAAGCGTTCAAAAGCGGGCATATACTCCTCATTTTTCTGGGGCAGTCGGCACGTCTGGCAAAGTATATAACATAAAAGGCGGCTGTGAAAAAACTCCATGACGAAAGATACGCCCCCATCAAGAAATAAAATTTTGCCTATGGAGACAATCCGTACGGAAATTGACCGTGTGGATAATGCCTTGTTGAATTTAATCGCCGAGCGCATGGACTTGGCCCAAGCTGTGCGGTTGGCAAAATCGGGGAGTGATGTTTGGCGGCCTTCCCGAGAAGAATCTCTTATTCGTGACCTCGCCAATAAAGCATCGACCATTTCTCCAAAACTTGTCTCGCGGATTTGGGCGGAATTGACCAGTGCCAGCCTCAGTTTGCAAGGCCCGATCCATTTACATATTTCTTTGTCGGGCGACGCATTATCAGCGCGAATATTGGTACGCGATAGATTTGGCGCGGCCATACCAATTTTCACCTACCCAACAGAAAGTACGGCTCTTGCCAAAGCCTATGCTGACCCAGAGGGTGTGGCTGTTTTGCCTGCGCCCGGCGGTATGAATAATTGGTGGACGGCCCTTGGGCCAAAGGGGGCAACACCTGAAATGCACATTTTGGCGGCCTTGCCGCGCATTGGAAATTGGCATTGGCCAGAAGCTGTCGCTGTCTCCAAAGCCCAGTGTTTGCCATCAGGCTCGGATCAAACCCTGCTGTATATTGAAGCTGGCGATATTGGGGCTATGCGGACTATGGATACAATTTTTGCAGATTTAGGTTTGAGAGCTCAGATGCGGGCCGAGGTCAATGATAAGGTTTTGTATAGCGTGGATGAATATTTAATGCCCGAGTGCCAAAGTTTAAATCGTTTGAAAGACGCGTTCTCAATTGTGAAGATAATCGGCATTTTACCACGTCCTATAGAAAACAAAGAATGACCCATATATTTGATACAATTTTTATCATCGGCGGTGGCCTTATTGGCGCTTCTATGGCGTTGGCAAGTCAGGCCAAGAGGGCGGCCAACACGGTCATACTTACCGATAAAGACAGTGACGTTCGGGCACAATTACGCGACTTGAAAATTGGTGATGAAGTTTACGGATTTGACGATGCAAAACAAAATATAGGGCGGGCAGACCTAGTTGTGCTCGCTGTACCCTCCGGCGCAATGGTCAAAGCTCTGTCTGATTTTTTGCCTCATTTGAAACTGGGTTGTCTGGTGAGCGATGTTGGCTCTATAAAGGAAAATATCATAACAGGTATTTTGCCGATCTTGCCCAAGGGCGTTGAATTTATTGGCGGTCACCCCATTGCGGGGACGGAAAAATCTGGCCCTGCTGCGGGCTTTGCCAGCCTGTTTGAAAACAGATGGTGTATATTAACGCCGCAAGACGAAACATCTAACCACGCAAAATGTTTAAAAAAGTTTTGGCAATGCCTAGGCAGTGAAGTTGCATTTATGGACGCCAAACGCCATGATCTTGTGTTGGCAACAACCTCACATCTACCGCATCTGATTGCCTATGCCCTCGTGGGGACGGCAACGGATATGGAAACGGTTACTCGTAATGAAGTGGTAAAATATTCGGCGGGCGGCTTTCGGGATTTCACCCGCATAGCCGCCTCTGATCCCGTTATGTGGCGCGATGTGTTCCTCGGCAATAGAGACGCCGTTCTTGATGTTTTGGGACGATATATTGAAGACTTAACTGCCCTGAAAAAATCTATCCGTTGGGGCGATGGGGAGCATCTATTAAAGGAATTCACCAAAACCCGGAATATACGCGAACGTATTATTGACGCGGGACAAGATAGTTCCGCCCCTAATTTTGGTCGGGATCAAAAAGAATCTGATAGTGAAGCTTAAAACGTGTAGAGGGGAATAAACCCGTATTTCAATTGTCCGTTTCGCAAAACAAGTTCAATTTCTTGTCGCCCCTCATCATTGGTCTTTAAACCACTTAACAGCAGGCGCGCTTGGGCATTGAGCGCAGAGTTCATGAGGTTTGAGCGGGTCAAGCCTTCGAATAATCCCGAGAGATCTTTTATATAGAGATGAATAAAACCGTCTGGCTTTCCGTTTTTAAATCCGATATCAAAATCTCCGACAAGGTCTAATTGTCCCCATTTGAGCTCTAGCATATCAGAGACAATACGCCCCTGATTTTCTTGCCAATACTGCGCGCCTTGTTGTTCTAATAGGGGCCAGTTTTTGAGAGTTGCACTTAATTTGAATTGGCTTAAATTTGGGCCCAATACTTGCCGCAGTGGGCCTAAATGTATATCTGAAATGGTTAAATTTGTCCCCAGAACATTCAAATGGCCTTCCATGTTATTAGCGCTAAAATCGCCCTGAATTGTCTCGAATGCGAGTAAAACAGGCGGTGTGCCAACGAGTGCGTTAATTTGGCCGTTATTGATATCAAAACGTGCAGTTTTGAGGCCACCTATCATTGTGACGGCGAGGTTTGCATTTAATTGCGCGGGGTTAATTTCAAACATATACCGCGCCCCACCTAAGCCGTGCATATCAACTCGCGCGGAACCTTTATGGGTAAATTGCCATTTTAAAGGGTTGAAATTTGCACTCTTAATGTTGGCTTGATCCAACTTAAGTACCCAATTTTTGGAGACATCTCTATTTTGACCAGGCGGGGCAGCGACCGAAATATCGTCAGAACTAAGATGAATAGAATGGGGAAACCCAGTAATAATAATGCCGCCATGACCAATTTGGTAACCTTGTTTTTCGACCATTTCGATACCAGAAGAAAGAGCTTTCACCATTTGACTCCGCACGATTAGCCAGAACACACTGATGACTATGCCGATGAATATTCCAAGCATAGTGAGGCGCTTTAGGGTAAAAAATTTTCGTCGATCTTTCATTTATCAACTCCGTCATTTGATTGCTTTGATGTAAAGCCGTTGTTTAACTCTTGTTTTCGATTTGGTCTCGCCCCCGGTTCGCGGGCAAAACTTACCAGTAATTTCCCGTATTCCCCAAACAGTCGTTTCCAAACAATCGCCCCTCCCCACCACGGGGCATCGTCGTGCTTTATCGTTTTGACAGGATAAGGGATAATTTGAATGCCGTGCATGGCTGTTGCAATTTCAATTTTTGATCTGGGCATGTGGTAATCAGACGTGACCAGAATAATAGTTTCGTAACCAAGCGCGCGGGCCCAATTGGCCGTTTGTTCGCCGTTCCCGACTGTGTCTTCGGCCAGATAATCCAAATCAACACAGCAATCATATTGGGCTTTGGATAAGTGTAACAAGTTTTGCACTTGCTCGGCGTCAATGGTTGGGTTGACTCCAGAAATAAGCAAGCGCTCCCCCGCGCCCGCTTTTAACAATTTCGCCCCTGCGTCTAACCGTCCACCACCTTTACCAGTCAGTACAACAATTCCGTCTGCATGACCGATGGGGGAGGGCGGCGTTGTTCTGGAAATATGGAGGAGAAACGCACCAAAGCCACATATCAATAACATCGCGCTAAACCCGAAGAGGAATTTAAACAGCTTAAATAGCGGTGCCCTAAATCTAGGGCGCTTGTTCATTTGAATGTCCTGAGAACCGCTCATGTGTAAATCTCTTTATTGAGTGTTTTGACAATTGTTTGCCATGCCGTCAATCCAGAGATGAGGCCCATAAAAATAGGAATCAATCCTGCCAAATATATATCATGAATACCAATATGAAAACGAGGCAGGAGTGTACCGCCGTTCACCCTAAAAACCAGACTAAGCACATAGACGAGTATGAGGCCGCCGCCTGCCCCCACTAACCCTGCTTTCAAACTTGTCAGCGCGAATTTCGTGCTAAATATACGCGCCGTGAATTGGGGCGCTGCGCCAATTTGTTGTAAAATATCCATCAACTTTCGCCGCGCAATAATTCCAGCCCGCACGGCAAATATACAGGCCGAGAGAATAGCGACCCCAATCAGCAAGAGTGCAAGTAGAGACAACACTTGAACGGCCTGCGCTTTGGCCCCAAGGGATGTTGCCCACTGATTGTGACTGTTGATATCCACTTTAATGCCCGCACTTGAAAATTTCTGTTGTAATACATTTTCGCTCAAAACGGTGTTTGGCTTTAGCTGCACGTCAAGTAATATTGGCATTGGGAAGCCAGTTGGTAAGTCTATGTCGCCGAGCCATGGGCGGAGTAATGCTTTGGATTGTTGCTTGCTCATGATGTTCATGCTCGCAATTTCAGGTGCGTTTTTAAGGATGTCCAGAGCGCGTTTTAAATGATCAGATTCGGTCTCAGCTATTGTTTTTATATGTATACTCGCGGATCCATGTAGCTCTGCCCTCCAGGTGTCAACGGCCAAATAGCTGGCCTTAAAGGATAACAAACTTAATGTCGCGAGAAACCCTAATATGGCCAAAACGATAAATAGGGGGTTGTCCTTTGTTTTCTCATTCGGGAGAAGGGGGGTGCGTTTTACACTCATAATGCCCCTCCCTTTTTGTGGATCAGTGTTTGGTGGCTCACTTCTAAAATGTCTGCGTCTGGTGTGATAAGCGTGCGGTCGTGCGTGGCAATGATCACGGTACTACCTTGGCGGTGAAGCTCTGTAAATAAATGGATTAACCGCCTTCCAATTTCAGTGTCGAGATTGCCAGTTGGCTCATCTGCGATCAAGACGTCTGGTTTTGCTATGATGGCTCGGGCAATCGCGGCTCTCTGGGCCTCGCCGCCCGATAATGTAGCGGGTAATGCATGTATACGTTCCCCTAACCCGATCCATTTTAACAGTGAAAATACATCACCGGCGTAAGCCTCATACTTTTGCCCCGTCACCCGCAAAGGCAGAGCGACATTTTCAAAGACGCTCAAATGATCAACAAGCTGAAAATTTTGCAGCACAATGCCCATACGCCGTTTTAATGCCAAAATGGAATTTGGCTGGAGGCGGGAACAGTCTTGCCCGAAAACAGAAATCAGACCTCGAGAGGGGCGCAAATTCAAATACATCATTTTAAGCAGGCTTGTTTTACCCGCGCCCGAAGGGCCCGTGACAAAATTGAGGGAACCTTGGGCCATAGAAAAGCTAATATCTTTGAACACTTCTGGATTGCGTCCATAACGTAGCCCTACATGATCAAAACAAATGTCCACGCCGCGTTGTTGCGTATCAAGGGGATTACCTTTGTGTGCATATGTGTTTGTCGTCATAAGGGCTGGACTTTTTTCAGAGTTGCGTCACTTTTTACCATAAACGAATCGGAAAGCGAATGAAACTTACTTGTCCAGACTGCTTTACGCAATTTTCTATTGATGACGATGTGATTGGGACACATGGTCGCACGGTACGGTGTAGTCAATGTGCGGGCACTTGGTTTGTCGCTTCTGACCCTGACGTGATTGAACTTAGAGAACAAATGGCCCAAAAACAGGCTCAAGACACGTTCACACAAGGTTATATGGGATCGAAAGATTACAGAGAGATCAACAGAGATGATGGCCACGCAGCCCTAGAAAGCAGTGTGATTGGGGCCGCTGCGGTGGCAGCAACAGACCTAAAAATAAAATCTGAAAATAGAGATATGGCAGGGGCGGAAGATTATCTTGAGCCCCCTCATGCGCGTATGCGCGACAGACGAGAAAGAAAGAAAGTGCGCCGCCGCTTGTTTGGTGTAGCCATGATTTGGGGGGTGACGTTGACTATTTTAGCCCTCGCCGCTCTCAGTGCCTATATATTGCGCGCTCAAATTACGGAAAAATTCCCGGTTACGCTTAAGGTCTACCAAGCCTTTAATATACCCGTGCCCATGGCGGGCTTTGAAATTTACGCAGTCGAAACACGCTACGGTGATGACGCAGGTGTGCAAACTCTCTTTATCAATGGAAAAATTAAAAATGTCGATATTGTCGCCCGCGATGTGCCTTTATTGCGATTGTCGTTGAAAAATACTGACGGCGATATATTGGCGAGCTGGGTTGTGGAACCTGTGCAGTCGAATTTAAAATCAGACGGCGTGCTCAAATTTAGCACGAAATATCCTAACCCTCCTGCGGGAGCTGTACATTTAGCAACTAATTTTGTCGACGAGCCTGTTTCCAATACCGACATACCTGTTAGCGTTCAATAATACTCCTTTGCCCTATTCAACTTCTTAACGCTGAGCTTTTATCCCTAACCATTAAGCCAGTAATTTATCTTACCCATTCCTGTGAAAATTTACTATATTCTTGAAACCATAAACCCACACATATTTACTCTATTAAACTCGTTTAGTAGAGTAAATATGTGTGGGAAAGTGTTGGTGAATGATAGATAAATATCAGTCTTTAGTTGTTAGATAGAGGGTTTGTGCTTCACTAGCAGAGCCTCTTCTGGTTCCGAGGGCGCAAATTTCTATGTGGAGTAGATGATCACCGTTCATAAACACCAATGTGTCTTTGGGGTGGACGCAAGTATGCGGTTTGCGTATGCGCAGAATTTGACCATGCCTTTGTAAGCGTATGCGGCCCTGCTTAATTTTACGGGCGGCGATGGTTCTGGTTTTAAAAAACCGGGCCCGCCAAAGCCAGACATCAAGGCGAAGTCCCATTTCGGTATTGAGCAGTAAACCCGACTTGTGATCAGAACTTGGAGAGTGTGGGTTTTCCTCCAAATTACTTTTTCTTATTCGAGGTTAGGTTTAAGCCAGCCAGCGCTGCGAAAGGGCTATCTTTTGGATTGATAGGATAGGGCTTGCTTTGAGCAGGTTTATTTTTTTGCGCAGGGATTCGCTTTTTATGTTTATTAAATTTTTGGATGTTTGCCGCCGTCTTAGGGGTACGCTTTTTAAATTCGTATTTCCAAACATCAACCAATGTCGGATATAATACATCGCCGCTTTCCGCGATTTCAGGTTTTTGGCGGTAGGTATTTAGATCTATATCCCAATGACTTTTCTTCTTAGATTTGACGGGAGACACTTCTTCAGGCTTGGCGCTGCCTTGAGTGTTGAGCGTATTGATAAAAGCATCAAGTTCCCTTTTTTCAGCTGCCAAATCTTCACCCGTGAGCTCAAGTGTCGTTTTTTTATAGCCAAGTGCGCTTAAAATGCCTTCAAAATCTTCCAGACTACATCCCAATAAAGCCATCATTTCCAGAGCAATGCGAAAATTTTTATTCGGGCTATCATTGGCTGCTTGCATGAGCATTTGCGACAGGCGGGCCAGAATATCAAACCGTATGATGCGCGGGCCAATCCGTGTATACCCTGCTTTATTCAGAGTGCTTTCCGAATAATTTTTATCATCTGGCGTTGAGGACATGCCGTTGGGAGGCAGAAAAGGGGTGCGCGTACCGCCCCCGTCTTTATGCCACGCATAGGCGAAAAAGAGACTCAGCAGACGGGCACTGGCGGGTTTAAGTATGTCGCGTAAAAATACATGATGATAACCGATTTGCACACTCATATTACGTAAATAACCTCGGGATTCTTTGTCTGTATCTTTAATCAAGGCTAAATATTTGGGCCGCACCACCATGCCGTTATTTTCAAACAAAATATGGGCCAGTGGACGCGCCCCTTGAAACGAATTAGAATCATCGCAAAACGTTTTTAAGGATAAAAGAGCCTCGAACTTTTGTGTAGCTTCAGTTTTGATAAAATCGCTGATACGACTCAAAGCTTGTTCTCTCAACACGGCGCTTCCAAGGTCACCACCAATAAGCTCTACATTGGGCGTTAGGAGTGTTTCGCCAACAGCCAATTTACCAACGACGTCACTATTCCAAATAATTTCCCCTTGATCCGAGAGCGTCAGGGCAGCTTGGTCACAGCCGGTAATTTGCATAAGCCGGCGGTCAATTTCGGGAGCGAGGGCGATTAGGGCGGCTGTGTGCACCGCTTTGGCGTCCAAATCTCCATAGGTATCTGCAGGGGTGTAGAGCAGGCCTTTAATATGGCCAATACTATGACCGTCTATATGGATTGCGCCCGCATTGTTTATCACAGCGTCCATTGGTGATTTGGCTCCTATTCCCTTTAACAGCGCGCTCGTTCTTCGGTCGACAAAGCGGGCGATCAGTTTGTTATGTAGCGCAGTTGAGAGGTTTTCTTCAACACTTTTTGTCAAGTTTATCCACATCTCCCCGTCTTGGGTCCATTTTTTCTTATGGGCGATAAAAGCCCATGTCCGTATAAAGGAGAGACGAGAGGCTAAGATTTCGATGCTGCCTTCAATATGGTCAAGTCTGGCAATATTTTTTTCGAGAAACGTGTTTGAAAATTTACCAGAGTTCTCCATCAGGTTTAAAAATATAGTTTCCAATAAACGCCCATGGGCTTCTGGCCCGAGATTTCTAAAATCAGGAATTTGGCAAACTTCCCAAAACACTTTTATGGTTTGACGATTGGTTAAAACCTCAGCAATGGCTTGGAACTTAATCAGCCGTTCAAGGGCGAGTTCATCTGGGGCGGGGGCAATGCGGCGTAAGTTTTTTATGCCTGGTGGTTGGGCCAAAGTTTTTTGTAAGCTTGCAAGGCTTGAAAAATCAAGAGACGTATTGCGCCACTCAACATATTCGAGCGGCATAAAATGATGGTTCAG
>JAESQI010000068.1 GCA_016765255.1 Robiginitomaculum sp.
ATTTCCAATGGGCATTTGGATGCACGCGTGCAGGGCCCGCAAGGCGGCGATGAATTTGGTATCTTAAATGGGAATGTGAATACAATGCTCGAGCGCATAGGACATTTAATCACACTTCGAAAAAATATTACGGATCAAGTGGCTCATGAACTGCGTTCCCCCTTGGCGCGTCTTGATGCGAGCTTGGTCAAAGCAGAAGCGGCGGCTAAAAACCCCGAAGATATAGAAAAAGCCCGCACGGAAATAACCAATTGCATATCTTTGCTCGATGCCCTGCTCGATGTTTCTGCCCTCGAAGCGCAAGGCGGAGATAAATCTGGGTTTGAAAGTGTCGATATATCTGAACTTACCACGCAAATGGCGGAGTTTTATCAAGGTCTAGCCGAGGAGAAAAATATTGTTCTTTCCTCTGATATATCTGGCGAGGTCATGCTGAACGGCGACGCTATGCAATTGTCGCGCTTGGTCGCCAATTTGCTCGACAATGCGATTAAATACACACCTGCTGGTGGCCGCGTAAATATTACAGTGGCCAAAGGGCCAGTTTTAATCGTCAGTGATAATGGTCTAGGCGTACCGATAAATCTCCGCACATCGATATTCACGCCTTTCTCCCGTGACCCGGGTTTGAAAACGCGGCGTGGTCAAAACGTCACGGGCCATGGTCTGGGTCTGGCCCTATGTCAAGCCATCGCCACACGCCACGGGTTGAAATTACGCGCCGAAGATGCAGAGCCTGACGCGAAATTTATTCTCTCATAATTTGCTTTCATGACAGTGATTGTCACGTTATGGGCCAAACATGACAGCATTTGTCACACTCAAGCCATCAAGTTTCAGATATATTTTAGGGGTTGGAAGTAAATCCTTTTAACGCAAAACCAAGTGATCCTTTCTCCGGTTTGTGGGCTGAAAGGGGGCGTAACAAATTTAAAAACGGAGACAAATATGTCGATACCATCAAAATCAAAATCAGTATTTACAGCCAGTGTAGCCATTGCATTGCTCTGTGCATGTAGTGCAACAACATCAGGCGTCACCAATGCGGTGAAATCTCAAGCGAAATCTAGCGCGACTAAAACGGTTGTGAGCAAAGTTGCACCTTCTGCCAAGACAACAACATCGTCTGTAGTACTGCAACCTGCTCAAACGGCTGATGCGAGCATGACATGTGACCAGCTTAAAATGGAAATAGGTTCCGTTGACGCTGTGCTGGCCCAAGCCAATGTTGACGGCCAAAACAATGGCGACAGAAACATTACTGACGATGCCACGGGAGCCGCTGTTCGGTACGGGGTAGCAAAATCAGGTGCAGCCAATGTTTTAGGCCGCGTTCCATTTGGTATGAGCATGTTCAACTCGGCCCTAAATTCTCGTGCCAAAGCAGCCGAGAAAAAACGCCTAGAGGCGCAAGCCACGGCACAGAACGCCGCCGTTCGTCGGTCGTCTTTAATGGGTATTTATACCGGTAAGGGCTGTTCTTAAACGAACACAATAACGGGGCGCAAGGTGGGCCGTCTCCCCAGTCGGCCCACCACTTTTATCACGGATACCATTATGCAATTGATACTTTTATATTCACTGAAAGGCGGTGTAAGCCGTGATGATTTTCACAAATGGGTTCTGGATGTGGATTACCCTACCATGCGAGGTCTTGCCCGTGTGGAAAATTTTAAGACTTATGAAAGCAAGAAACTTCTTATGGGCGCAGGTGAACCGTCAATTGGCTATGTCGAAGTTTTTGATATTCCAGATTTCGACGGTTTTATTGCAGATGATCTTAGCGGCGAAACCGTGCAAGGGGTGATGGCTCAATTTATGGGCTTTGCTGACGGGCCAGAATTCATCATTAGTGAAGAGGTAAACTAAGTAGGAAAGTAGGGGCAATTATGCGTATTTATTCAGGTATAAATATATTCATTCTCGGCATGATTTTGTCTTCATGTGGGCCAAAAAGCTCAGACATTGCCGCGCAAGAAGCAGAGCTAAAAGACACAGTTCAAAAAGCACAAAAAGGCGACAAGGCTGCAATGCGCGACCTTGAAAAAATGGTGCGTGAAAAAGTTAAATCTGATAAAAAACTGATTGCAAATTCTACGGGTATTGAAAAGCTGGCCAAACAATTTTATTGGGATCAGGCTTCGGGTAAGATTGACGACGAGACTTTAAAAAAGATGGCGCGAGAAGACGGGAACATGCACGCGCAAGTCTATACGGCTCGTATAAAGGGGTTTTCAAGTGAGCTTACGCCTGCCGACCGCAAATTGTTTATCGGCTGGCTAGAGCATATCAGTACACTGGATAGCGCGCATATGTATTACGCCCTAAACGGCAAAATTTACCCACTCGCGGGTGAAGCCGCTTTTATCATTTCAAACGATTATTTAAACGCGAGATGGCTATACTATACTGACACAACCAAGTCGATTGCATGGCTCAAAACAGCCGCGCAAAACCAACATCCTGAAGCCATGTTTAAACTGGCAATCCGCTATCAATACGGGCTTGATATGGACAAAGATTTGGATATGGCAAAAACATGGATGCAAAAATCCGCAGATGCAGATTGGCGGCAAGCGGCCCAAGAATTAGCTAAATTAAAACAGTAAGATGAACATCAAGCTCACCAGTTTTGTTGTCCTTTTTCTCTTGGTACTTGTGACGCCATTGTTTAGCGCACAAGGCAGTGCGTCGTCTAACTTGCCCAAGTTGGAAAGCTATTATGCGTGGTTACAAGGGGATTGGGGTCAAATAACCAAGGACGGGAAGGCGGTGGATATGCGCGGCTGCACCCTTGAGAATATCACGCCTGACGCACTGCGCGGAGAATTAAAAACACAATACAATTTGAAAATAGGCTATTTTTATCATGGGGTAATTTCGTTTGGAATTATGGACGATAGTTTGCATGTCATATCAAATTACACCGCGCCTGATTTTATGTTCAAAAAAGCGGTGAATTATTTAAGAGACAGTTCACACACAAAATTGGCATTGACACCGGGCGTGGACAGCAAAGGGTTTGTTATTTTTAACTTTGATCAAAACCTACCGGGCTTGCCAAATTATTATACCATAGTGCCGCTGACCAATGACAGTTTTAAGCTTGTTACAAAAACCAGCGAGCAGGAATATTACTTTACACGGTGTAAGACTTGATCATTTAACTTGGGAAATGGGGTATAATATTAACTATAAAATTCTCACCGTTTTAGGGATAAGAGTGCTTACAGGGTGTGCTTGACCGTGCGCCCAACCTGATGCTCGATATTATCTGGGTAAAAAAATGAAATACACACAACGCTTAAACGCTTTAAAACCAACCACTACTTGGGAATTGGTTAAGGCTGGCTTCGTCTGGTCAGATGACAAAGGAGATGCGGGGGAAATCTCTTGGCGTAAAATTAAAAGTGTGCGTTTACGCCTAGAGCCTAGTCGGGCCGAAACTCGCCGCGTGGCCATGCATATTCACGCACCTTATCCTTATACGATCACCAATATCCACTATAAAGGGGTGATGAGTTTTAAAGTCCAAAAAGATGAGTTTCGAGATTTTGTTCTGGCCTTTCACGAAAGATTTCCAAAGGATAGCCAGACAATTTTTCATAAAGGCTCAACCCAAGCCGCCTATATTGGCAATGTGGTGACTGCCTTATTGCTTTTGGCTTTTTTGTTTCTGCTTGCTCCGCTCTTGTCCTTAACAGGGATTCCTGGCGCAGGGTCAATCGCCCGAATCCTGATTATCATTATCTTTATCCCGACACTGTTAAAGCTGTTGATTAAAAACAAACCCGATACTTACGACCCCAATCATGTGCCGCTCGACATGCTTAAATAATCTAATTG
>JAESQI010000069.1 GCA_016765255.1 Robiginitomaculum sp.
AACTTTTCCATATTTTCTTTGTTGGGTAAGGACAGTTTAACCGCCACAAAGACTTCAAAATCAAGACCAAGTTTTTTACGAGATAAGCGCGTCACCCGTTGTTGAATAATGCCCAGTTCCTCCATGCGTTTAATCCGCCGCCAACAGGGCGAGGACGATAAACCAACCCGTTCGGAAATATCAGCAACGGACAAGGCTGCATCATTTTGGATTTCGTGCAATATTTTTGCGTCAATATTATCAATTTTTATAGACAAATTATCCTCCATTATACACATATATAGAATTATTTCCTCATATCTAACTATATTCGCGCAATTTTGCAAACACAATCGCGCATATATGAGGTAATAATACCTATTGTTTACAATCACACATACCCTAACCGCTATATTGGCCAATTTGGAACAAATTATGACAACTTCACAGAGGCCTACCCAACAAAATACTTCAAAATTATTTGTCCCTGAACCCCCTTTCCGTCCAGGCGATACGCCAGATTTTTCCCACATCAAAGTGCCGACAGAACATAGCCCCAACAGGCCCGACCCGATGGTTGATGCCTACGCAACCGAAACCCAAGCAACTGGCTTAATAAGAGTGCTTAAACTTGACGGAACACCTTACGGTGATTGGGATCCAAAGCTGGACGCGGAGACTTTGCGAGAGGGCCTGCGCCATATGATGCTAACCCGGTGTGTGGACGAGCGTATGTTTTCCATGCAACGCCAAGGTAAAATGTCATTTTATATGAAAAGCGCAGGCGAAGAAGCCATTGCCGTTGCCTCTGCCATGGCCCTACGCCCAACAGATATGGTGTTTCCAACTTACCGCCAACAAGGCATATTGATGGCGAGGGGATGGCCGCTAAAAGAATTGATGTGTCAGTGTTTATCCAATGCAGGCGATAAACTCGAAGGCCGCTCTATTCCCGTTCTCTATTCTGTACGCGAACTTGGGTTTTTCTCAATCTCTGGCAATTTAGGAACACAAATGATCCAAGCGGCAGGTTGGGGCATGGCATGTGCCTATAAGGGTTTGGACGATATTGCTGTCGCCTTTACCGGCGAAGGCGCAACGGCGGAGGGCGATTTTTATTACGCGCTTAACTTTGCCTCCACCTACCGCGCCCCCGTGATATTAAATGTGGTCAATAACCAATGGGCCATTTCCAGTTTCCAAGGCATAGCCGCAGGCCAAGGTAAATCCTTTGCCGCTCGCGGTCTTGCTTTTGGTCTCGCCTCCTTACGGGTTGACGGTAATGATTTTCTAGCCGTTTACGCCGCTATGAAATGGGCAGCAGAGCGAGCACGGCGCGGCGGCGGCGCTACCGTGATCGAGCATTTCACCTACCGTAAAGAAGGCCATTCAACCTCGGATGATCCCACCAAATACCGGCCTAAATCAGAGCCTGATGTCTGGCCATTTGGCGACCCCATTGACAGACTTGCCTCTCACCTTGTTACACTCGGGGAATGGGACAAAGAAAGGCATGACGCCTTGCAAGAGGAACTGATCATAGAAGTGCGCGAAAGCTATAAAGAGGCGGAAGCCCTTGGAACGCTCGCCACACCTTCGAAGATAAATCCCGCCAGTATGTTTGAACAAGTTTTTGAAGATGTCCCCACCCACCTCAGACGCCAACGTCAAGAAATGGGGATTTAAGCATGGCTCGTATGAATATGATTGAGGCCATTCGCTCGGCCCAAGACGTCAAACTATCCCAAGACCCAGACGTGTTGGTTTTTGGCGAAGACGTGGGCTATTTTGGCGGTGTGTTTCGCTGCACAGCAGGCTTGCAGGAAAAACATGGCCTATCGCGTGTGTTTGATACACCGATTTCCGAAGGCGGCATTATTGGCGTGGCGGTTGGCATGGCCGCATTTGGCCTGCGCCCTGTGGTCGAAATTCAGTTCTCTGATTATATCTATCCAGGCTATGACCAGATATGTTCAGAGGCCGCCAGAATGCGTTACCGCTCGGCAGGCGAATTTACTGCGCCCCTAACCATACGCACACCCGTTGGCGGCGGCATTCACGGTGGGCAAACCCATTCTCAAAGCCCTGAAGCTTTATTCACCCATATTGCGGGTCTAAAAACCATCATCCCGTCAAATCCGTATGACGCAAAAGGTCTTCTGATCAAGGCTATAGAGGACAATGACCCTGTCTTGTTTTTAGAGCCCAAACGGCTCTATAACGGCTTGTTTGACGGAGATCCTAACAAACCCGCAATCAGTTGGGCGGGGCATGAACTCGGCGAAGTCCCCGAAGGGCATTATACGGTCGACTTTGAAAAAGCGCGCATGATTGAACACGGAGATGAGTTGACCATCATCGCCTACGGAACCATGGTTTGGGTGGCCCAAGCTGCCGCCAAAGCAGCTGGTGTAAATGCGGACATTTTAGACTTACGGTCCCTTATGCCACTTGATCTTGACGCGATTACAAAGTCAGTCAAAAAAACGGGGCGCTGTCTGGTTCTGCACGAAGCCACACGCACATCAGGTTTTGGGGCGGAACTCATAGCCGAAATTCAGCAACATTGCTTTTACGCTCTCGAAACCCCGATTGTCCGGGTCACAGGGTGGGACACGCCCTATCCACACGCGCTGGAATGGGAATACTTTCCGGGACAAAAACGTGTAATAGAAGCGATTATCAAAATAATGGAGGACTAATGTCCCAATACAAATTTAAAATGCCTGACATTGGCGAAGGCGTTGTCGAAGCAGAGATAACAGCTTGGCATATAAAAGTCGGTGATGTTGTAAAAGAAGACGCGCCTGTGGCCGACGCCATGACCGATAAGGCAACTGTCGAGCTTACCGCGCCCGTTAGCGGCACCGTGGTCAGTGTTGGCTGCGCAGAAGGTGAGATTATGGCCATTGGCGGCGACCTCGTGGTGTTTCAAACCAGTGGTGATGTTGCCGCTCCCCAGACAATATCAGAGGCAAAACCAGAACCAGAAAAACAAGATACCAAAAAACCTATTCCAATAACAGACGCACCAAAACCGACACCTAAACGGGTTCAAGCCCCCGTCACATTGCCTGTAAAACGGACAGGCGGAAAACCTTTGGCTTCACCAGCCGTGCGTAAGTCTGCACTTGATCAAGACATTGATCTCGCCCAAGTCACGGCCACGGGCAAAGCAGGCCAAATCACCCATGAAGATTTGCAAAATTTTATCACAAATGGACCAAAACAGTCTTCAAATATCTATACCAAAAACACGGGCACGACAGAGATTAAAGTCGTGGGGATGCGCCGTATTATTTCTGAGCGTATGTCGGCTTCAAAAAAACATATCCCGCATTTTTCATACGTCGAAGCGGTGGATATGACCGCCCTCGAAGACTTGCGCACGCACTTAAATAAAACCCGCAAAGACACCCAGCCCAAGCTCACTTTAATCCCGTTCTTTATGCGGGCAATGGTCAAAGGTCTGGGGCTTTGGCCACAATGCAATGCCACATTTGACGATGAGGCGGGCATTATCACCCAGCACAACGGTGTTCATATTGGCATGGCCGCCCAAACGAGAAACGGACTTATGGTACCTGTGATCAAGCACGTCGAAAGCTTGGATATCTGGCAAATTGCGGCGGAAGTATTGCGGCTCGGCGAGGCGGCAAAAACAGGCACGATCGCGGCCTCAGATTTAAGTGGCGGCACTATCACCCTCACCTCACTTGGCCCCTTGGGCGGCATTGTCACCACACCTGTCATTAACCGTCCTGAAGTCGGCATACTTGGCCCCAATAAAATAGTCGAAACTCCTGTCATCAAAAGTGGTCAAATTACCGTGCGCAAAATGATGAATATTTCGTCCTCATTTGATCACCGCGTTGTTGACGGACTGCACGCGGCGGAGTTAATCGGTTATATCAAAAACCTACTAGAAAACCCTGCAACCCTCTTTATGGATTAAGCCATGAGCGAAAATTTAACATGCGATGTTTTGGTGATCGGGTC
>JAESQI010000070.1 GCA_016765255.1 Robiginitomaculum sp.
CCGTTCGCCACCACCATTGTTTGTGCAAATACGAAACGTGGGCAGGATCCATCAAGCCGATGACCGCGTGATCAACATGGGCGTCCAATGTCAGCCGTTCCACCATGCGAGGCTTTAAATGTGACTGGGCAAATTGCGGCGGATCAAGTGGTGGATTGCCCGTAAACTTCTTATCCTTGGCTATATATATCCAGACAAGGCTACCCTGTTCTTGCACTGGATAGTTTCGCAGTTTAATCCCGTCTTTCGGGTTTTTCTGGCCTGCACAAATAGACGGAATTTCCTTACATTGCCCGTCACTTAAACCAAAACGCCAGCCATGATAGGGACATTCAACACTATCCCCGACGATCCGCCCCGCCGATAAGGGCGCGGCACGGTGCGGGCAAATATCGCGCAGGGCAAAAACTGCGCCGTCCTGACCTCGCCCAATAACAATCGGATGACCTGCAATAGTCTTATGTTGCATGGAACCACGTTTAAGAGTGTAGGAAAAGTCTGCAAAATACCAGATATCTTCCACGAAAGTTTGTAATTTTGACATGAGTAGTGTGTAACCCGTATGCGATTTAAGTTGAAGCCCTAAATGATTGAGAATTGCACGGTACAAAATCATTGGGTAAGCGTTTCAGCGTGTTGTCAAATTCTCCCACAAGTTAGCGTATTCGTAGTCACCGTGAGTTTGGGTGGTTCATTTCAAGTTTGGAGAGTTCAAGTTTAGATACTCTTTTTACAAAGACTCCCGACAATCTGGTCTGAGTAAGCCGTTGATAGCTTCATTGATAAGTTGATCGGGTTGTGTCCAAGGGTAGGCGTTGATGGTAATTAAATTGTGGGCAATTCCGTTCAGCATGCAGAGGAGCAATTGGGATTTTATCGTCAAATCTGGTTCGCTAATACTTCCTTCTAGCGCGCCAGACAAACTTTGGCGTAAAATATCGAAACGAGCAAGCAATGCGTCATCGCCAACAAATATGCTTACATCTTCCTGACTTACACCGCTTGACATGAACACTAAAAAATAACGGTCGCGGCTGTTTAGCCAGTAATTGACATAGAATTTACAGATTGCTTTCAGCCTTGCAATTTCGTCGGTTTCAGATTTTGTAATGGCTTCAATTTCTTCGAAAAGCTCTTTAAATATCAGCTTCCAAAGCTCTCTTAGAATGTCGATCTTGCGGTTATAATATTTATAAAGTGTCATAACCGTACACCCAACTTCCTTTGCTAGGCGCCGCATTGATACGGCAGTATACCCTTCTGCCTGAAAAAGTTTAAGCGCGCACATCGAAATCCGCAGCCGCATATCTTCAATCTGCTCTGGAGAACGAGTGGGGCGACCTCTTGTGGTTTTTGGTTTTGTCTCGGGGGAAGTCATAGTTTTCTCATCACAACATATTCACATATTCATTTGCGCTTGACAAGCTGGTATTTAAATATAACACGATATAAATAATAATTAAATATAACGCGCTATACAATATGGAATGTTCATGTACCGTATTCTAACTATACTAATTTTACTACATCATATGACATCTTACAGTGCATATGCCAACGAGGTGGGCGACTTGGAAGGACGGTGGCGAACCGTCCGCCATGGTGCATTGGTCGAGATTACGGACTGCGGTAATGGCACGCCTTGCGCTACACTTTTTTGGGCCAACCCCACATTGTTAGGGGACGTCAAATATGACGATCGCAACCGTAATAAGGATTTGCGCAATAGGCCGCTAATTGGTGTGCCAATTTTTTGGGGATTTACACCCTCAAAGAATGGCTGGGGGCGGGGACGGCTCTACAACCCCGATGACGGCAAGACCTTCCGTGCATTTTTGCGCCCATTGTCGGCCACAGAACTACGGGTAACAGGATGCCTGGGCCCTTTTTGCCGCTCACAAACTTGGCTGCGAATAGACACGCGAAAAATTCAACTCAATAAACAATAGGAAAAACACAATGACAAACAATACGCCAAGAGAACCTTCCAAACATGATTTTATGTTTTTCCGCACTCTTTTTCTGGTGGCGGCGCTCTGGAACTTTGCAGGTGCCTTACCGGGGCTTTTTGATAGCTCAGGCATGTTTGCACGCGAGTTTGGCCGTGACCTCACGGATCCAGTTCTGATGGCTGTTTATCGAGGGGCTTGGGGCACTGCATTCTTGTATGGTTTTGGATTCCTTATGGTTGCCTATAACCCAGTACGCCATACTGGCATCGTTCTTATGGGCGGGGTAGGGAAGGCATTATTTGCCATGAATTTACACTATATGTTTGGCCAAGATTGGACGTCTGACTTTGCAATAATCGTGATCGGCGGCGATATTATTTTTATTATTTTGTTTGTTTTGTACTTTTTCAAGCTGAAACAATTAGGTCATCGTTGGTTTTAAGGTAGTGATTTTATCACGTCGCTGGCCGTATGACCGCCTTTTCGCAATTCTCGGATTGTCAGTGATTTATCTCGTTTGCTAAATTTTTTACCGTCTTTGCCTGAGAGAAGAGGGTGGTGGTAGTATTTTGGTGTCGGCCAGTTCATAACCTCTTGTAACAGGCGGTGGATATGGCTGCTTTCCAATAGATCGACACCGCGCACGATATGGGTGATGTTTTGCACCATGTCGTCGTGACAGCAAGCCAGATGATAAGACGTGCCGACGTCTTTACGGGCTAAAATAACGTCTCCGAGCCGTTCAGGTTTGGCCGCACATTCCTGACCATTATCCGTAAAGGATAATTGGTTATAAGGGCGACCAAGATATTCCTGACAGGCCAATAAAGACAAGCGCCAAGCATAGGGTTTGTTTGCAGATAAGAATGCCGCTTCTTGCCCGCTGCTTAATGGTTTTTTCGAGCCTTTATAGGGTTCCCCCGCGTAATGGGGCGCTCGTGCAATATCTTCCATTATTTCTTTGCGGGTTTTAAAGCACCGATAAACAAGGCCGCGTGAGATGAGTGTATCCAGTGTTTTTTGGTAGTCGGAGAAATGATCGCTTTGGCGACGCACTGGCATTGGCCAGTCAAACCCTAGCCAATGCAAATCTTCCAATATGGCAGTTTCAAATTCTGGCCTGCAACGGGTGGTGTCGATGTCCTCGATGCGCAGCAAACATGTACCGCCCATTTTCTCAGCTAGCCTGAAAGCATGCCTTGCACTGGCCGCGTGACCAAGGTGTAAATACCCGCTCGGAGATGGGGCAAATCTGGTTAGAACTTTCGCCATTTATCCTGACACGTTATTCATGCGGCACTATTCATCCGCTTTGCCATATCAATATCTTTTTGTGTCACCCCACCTGCGTCGTGGGTGGTCAAAGTCACATCAACCCGGTTATAAACATTATACCACTGCGGATGATGGTTCATGGCCTCGGCGACCACGGCAATTTCGCTCATAAACCCAAAGGCGCGGGCAAAATCTTTGAAGGTGAAAATCTTGGTGATGAAGTCGTCACCCCCACTCCAACCATCTAAATCTATTACTGCTTGCTTTGGGTCAATAATATCCATAATTTCCTCACATTCATACGTGACATTATCATGCCATATTTTGAGTACAGATCAAGCAACACCTCAATAAAAGTAAACACCATGCCCAAAACAAAACATTTCTTTCACCAAACAATGTCCAGACCCATACGCAATTGGCTGTGCGTATTGTCGTTAATCTTAATCATTGTCATTATCTTTCTGTCTTTGGGTTCCATTCAACAGGTTAAAGTCACCATTAACAATATGGATAAACTCGCGCATGGCTTTGCCTATTTTGTACTCGGCTTGGTGGCCGTACCTGCCTTGGGTAAAATACGGGCTCTTTATGTCTGGGGCGGGCTGAGCCTGATTGGCATAGGTTTGGAAATCGCTCAAGGCGTGATGAAAACAGGGCGCCAAGCCGATTTTTTTGATGCCTTGGCCAATGCAAGCGGGGCCTTTTGTGCCGTGTTCGTCTGGTTTATCATTTCGCACTTGCTTAAGCTAAGGCTGGTGAAACCTTAACACCCCTCATTCTATATATACGAGAATCGCAGTAACGTAATTAGTGAACTACGAGAATTATAGCGTGTAACTCAGGATTATTGCACTTTTCTTGTGTAAGAAGAGATTGACCGCGCTAGTCACAATATTCTAAAATATGGTTAATGCGGGGCGCTAACCAACAACTTAAGCCATCTCGGTCTTAAGGGGGGTAATATGAAAATCAAGTCTATGAAATTAACGGGGAGTGTTTTTCTCCTTGCGTCAACGGGGCTAAGTTCACTGGCTTTTGCAAGTGACCCTGCCATATATGAACCAAGCCTCGTTCCCTCCAACCCGCAAGTTGGGGAGTGTTATGCACGGGTCTTGATCCCTGCGCAATTTACCACCTCATCTGAAACAGTTATGACCGCTGAGCCCTATTCAACCATCCAAGTAGATCAAGCTAGGCTTGAACGTAGAAATGAGCAAGTCGAGACAAAACAAGCCCATATTCGTTTCGAGGTTCGCCAGCCCAGTTTTCGCAGTGTGA
>JAESQI010000071.1 GCA_016765255.1 Robiginitomaculum sp.
CGCAATGAGAGAGCGCTTTGGCAGTTCGCCGTGACAGTCCAGATGTGACCGCAATGACCCGCCACAAATTGACAACACCACATCATTTAAGGTGGTTTTGGTTTGCTTGGCGACTGTAATTACGTCTTTGATGTTGAGGGACTGCGCTCCAAAGACCCGCTGTTTTTGGATGCGGACATTAAAGCGTGTTTTGGGTGCAGGGAGATTATCTTTGAGGAGATATTTGCTATTTTCTGCCGCATTTTTCAACACTTTCCCAAAGGCTCGCACATATTTAGGCGTGGCCATAAGGGTGTCAGCTTGGTATTGGGCGAATTTGCCGTAAGCACTGCCGATGAGTTCAAAAAATCCGGGGTTTTCCGTATTGAGAAAAATCTCGCTTTTGGGCAGAGGTGGGCGCGGTACGGGTTCGCGGTCAGAGAGAATATCCATTACGTTTATTCCCCCGCCCCCGTCAATACTTGCGTGGTGGGCTTTGGTATAGAGGGCGAAACTGCCCTTGGGCAGATTAAAGTGTTTGTCTTCCAAGCCTTCGATAACATAAAATTGCCAGAGCGGGCGGTCACGGTCGAGGGGAATTGTATGTAGCCCCTGCACGACTAAACGTAATTGTTCAACATTACCCGGTTTTGGTAGGTGGGCATGTTTGACATGATAATCCATATCAACTTTGTCTGCCTCGACCCAGACGGGATGGTCAATTTGAAACGGTGTATGTTTTAATTTGCGGCGAAAGGCAGGAATTTCGTGCAACCGAGCTGCAATTTGCGCCTTCATGGCCTCGAATGGATTTTCATCTTTGGCGACAGGTTCGAGCAACATTAAACTGGAAATATGCATCGGGGTTTCTGGTGTTTCCATATAGAGGAAAGTGGCGTCTATTCCTGATAGTTTTTGCATTTTATATCCTTAAAAATAAGGCGGCACCATACGGTTATTATTAGATCGCGGGGGCGGCTTCGAAATTGGGGGTTCGGAAAAACATTTTTCTCGCCCCTTTATTGACAAAGGGTGTCCATTTGTCTTCATCTTGGGCCAACCTGTCGGCAAGTATATAAAGCACACTTGGATTAACACCGAGACCGCAATGACTACCTTCGACCCGAACATTTTCGGTTTGCTTGGCTTTCTTGTCACTAACAGGGCGGCGTTGATGGCAGTTTTGCCAAGCGACAATCCCGTCAGTTTCTGTATAAATGGAGGTGGTCGGTACGGGCGGTGCTTTATCTAGTCTGGATTTTATCGGTGGATTATCAACGGCGTGTCCTGCGACAAATTCGTAAAATTGGTGGGCGTTAGAGGCTCTTGGATTGCCCGAATGGGGAGACCCAAGAGAAATAACAAAGCGGACTTTATTGGGCCGTAATTTAGCCAATTCACGGGCAAATATACCGCCAAGACTCCAACCAACAATGCTTAATTTTTGGTCGTGGATTGCAAATATTTCGTCGACCTTGGCCAGCATTCGCTCTAGCACTTGATCGCGCAAGCCAAGGTTTGTGCCCTGACCCCAGCCGTAAGGCGTATAGTTTTGCTTTTTTAAAAAATGCCGCATGGGAAGAGTAGAGCGGTCAGATGCCGCTAGACCTGGCAATACTAAAACCGGATGACCATCGCCCTTGGATAAATGTTTAAACAAGGGCCTTGTCGCCACATAGGCGCCCATTTCGTAAAATGCACGCCCCTCTAACATAAGAAGGAGCGCAGAAGGCGCTTTTACCAGTTTTAATTTTTTCAACACATTACCCTCATTTCCTATTACCTAACCATAAAGCAAGAAATTAGAAAGCAATACCTAATGGCTCGAAAATCCAAACTTAGCTAGGCGTGGGCGTGATTTCGTAATTATCAATGGCTTTCAGGGCGGGGGCCCAATTGGGACGCAAAACAAGCGCTTGTTTCAAGTCTGCATAGGCTTTGGTGTAATTTTCTAAATTGTCATAAGCCATGGCGCGGTTATAGAGAGCTTCGGGCATTTTCTTTGTCCCCAGCTCAATGGCGCGTTCTACGGATTTGATGGCGGCGTGGTGTTGGCCAGTATAAATCAGAACGGCGCTAATATTGATATAGGCCTCAGGTAAGTTTGGAGACATGGAAATGGCTTTATCAAAACTATTCTGAGCTTTGATATATTTGCCCGATCGCATTTGTAAAATGCCGAGATTAACATGGGTAGCGGCTTTATCTTTGGGTGATGTATCGAAATCTCTTAAGGCTTGTTTGCAGGTTTTTTTGGTAGAGAGCCGTCCCGGGTCGCCGTGCTTGACGCTATGATAACACAATAAAGCACTGCCGTCGCTCATAACGATAGACTGAGCGAATGCCGTTTGTGATAGGCATAAAAACAATGTGAGAACGCCAAAAAATCTAATAAACATAATATGCCTCCATAAACCTTATTATGAATAGCATATTTTAAGCAAAATTGATAGGGGGCGAATGTGCCTGAGTATTAAGCCTCATCAATTACGGCGTCGGCAATTCCAGAAAGGGCGGCGGCGAAGACGGGGGCAGAGAAATTTTCCAAATCTTCGATCCGCTCACCAATGCCGATATAATGGATGGGGAGCTTAAATTTATCGGCGAGCGCAACCAAAACACCGCCCTTAGCCGTACCGTCGAGCTTGGTCATAATCAAACCCGTAATGCCCGCCGTCTTTTGGAAGGCTTCGGTTTGCAAGAGTGCATTTTGACCAACACTTGCGTCCAAAACAAGGATAGAGTGGTGGGGGGCGCTGTCGTCTTGTTTCTTGATGACGCGCACGACTTTGGCAAGCTCGTCCATAAGCTCGGTGCGATTTTGTAAACGTCCTGCCGTATCAATCATCAGCACATCAATATTCTGCTGCCGGGCCTGCTCAATGGCATCATAGGCTAGGCCGGCCGCATCGGCGCCAACCTTACCAGAGATCACCGGCACCTCATTGCGCTGGCCCCAGACCTGTAATTGCTCAATCGCCGCCGCCCGGAAGGTATCGCCCGCCGCCAGCATCACCGATTTGCCGTCCAGCTGGAATTTGCGCGCCAGCTTGCCAATTGTCGTCGTCTTGCCTGAGCCATTAACCCCGACCATCAGAATGATGTGAGGACTGTGACCCTGATCAATATCAAGGGGCCGGGCCACGGGCCGCAAAATGTTGGCCACTTCCTCGGACAG
>JAESQI010000072.1 GCA_016765255.1 Robiginitomaculum sp.
CATCGTCTCCAGCACGGGCGCGTTATCACTTTCCAAGGTGCCAGAGACATTATTGGTGATTGGGGCGGGCGTCATCGGGCTGGAGCTTGGTTCGGTTTGGCGTCGGTTAGGGTCGCATGTTACCGTGGTTGAATATCTCGACCATATCCTACCGGGCATGGACGGAGACGTTCAAAAGCAAGCCACTCGCATTTTTAAACGTCAAAAAATAAAATTCGAACTGGCCCGTAAAGTTACGGGCGTGGAGAAAACCAAATCTGGATTAACGGTCAAAACCGAAGCGTCCGCGGGCGGCAAGCCCAAAGACATAGATGTTGATGTGGTGATGGTCGCCATTGGACGACGTCCCTTTACGGAAGGCTTGGGGCTGGACGAGATGGGGGTTAAAATGGATAAAAGAGGCTTTGTTGAAACCTCACATTTTAAAACCAACATAGACGGTATTTGGGCGCTTGGCGATTGCACCACCGGCCCTATGCTCGCCCATAAGGCCGAAGAAGAAGCTTGCGCCGTGGCCGAAATAATCGCTGGCAAAGCGGGGCATGTGAATTACGACGTCATTCCGGGAGTCGTTTATACCAAGCCCGAAATTGCCTGTGTTGGCAAAACGGCTGAGGAGTTAAAAGCGGCAGGCATTGCGTTTAAAACGGGTAAATTCCCCTTTGCGGCCAATTCCCGCGCACGGGCCAATCACGAAACGGACGGGTTTGTGAAAATCCTCGCTCACGCGGAAACAGACGAAATTCTAGGGGCTCATATGATCGGCACAGGGGTTGGTGAAATGATCGCCGAAGTCGCCCTCGCTATGGAGTTCCGCGCAGCCTCCGAAGATATAGCCCGCACCTGCCACGCCCACCCCACCTGCTCAGAAGCCGTCCGCCAAGCCGCCATGGACGTAGAAAAATGGGCCATGCAGATGTAAGGGAGCTTTAATTCCAACATCATTTCCCCTCACCCACTTCGTGCGCCTCTCCCCCAAAGGAGAGGCTGTGCTACTGCAAACCCTTAACCTCTCCTTCGGGGAGAGGTGCGCGACAGCGCGGTGAGGGGAAATCATATTGGATGGATATTTTTCCTTTTTAAATATTTTTCCCATAACTTTCCCTTAACAATCGCTTGGGTTCTTTGATTTATATCTTCTACTAGACTTTCTTGTAAGTCACCCCAGTCTGACGACATGGGTTGCTCTTCATGATGCCAAACCATCATAAAAATTTCTTCTGAATTGGCCTTTACTTGCGTCTCCGTTGAGAAATCCCCAAAATCAGCATTAGAAAAATTTGCACCAAATAAGTGAGACGAAACAAGGTTTGTCGCAGAAAAATCTGACATAGTAAAATTGCAATTATCCAACTTTGACTCGGCTAAATTAGTCCCGCTAAAATCAAAAAATTGTAAGTCTGAATTTTCTGGCATTTCTAGCCTTGGTAGATGCACCTGTCGTAAATCTACCATCGCGGCTCCAATTTTTTTTCGAAGGGATAAAATAAAGGTGCGAGAAATCACTCTAATAGCAGCTTCAACGTCTGTACTAACTTTATTTGGCAAAGGGCCAAATGCATGGGTGCTATCAATCCGTGTGTCTTGAACTGGTGATTGCCCTCTGACATATGCAGATAAAGTCTCAAGTAAACTATTTAAAAATGTTCTATTGTTTTGCGTTAGTTGTCGTTCAATAGCAGTCTGCGCAAGGTTTTCTATTGCATAGAGACCACCTAAACGAACAGCCTGTTTTTCATGGCCTAGCTGATCAACTGATCTAGCAAATATTTCAGAATCTATTTGTCTGCGTTTAGCATAGCGCTCGTTTTTTGATTTCTCTTTTTCCGTTGCGATTTCGACATCTTTTTGCTGCGTACGGTGCAGAGAATTGGCAAATCCTAGTAAAGCAAACACACCACCGAAAAGTAGCCCAAAGGACCAAATGATATTACGAAAAACTTCGGCAGGGTTTTTTGTGTATTTATTGAGAGCAAAATTGCTAATGTCCCACCACGCAAATGACCTTCCAATCAAAAACAATATGAGGCCTAAGGAAAGTATACTAAAAATGAACGTGGCACTTATTTTTGCAGCTAGAGAGCTATTGATCCATCGTTGAATTGTTTTTCCCATCCAGTACATATACAGCACTAAAATTGTAAGCGCTAGTGAGAGATTGATATCACTAAACCTTCTTCAAAAACGCGCTCACCAATACAATTAGCTGGCCATTGACGCGGCCTTCTATGTGGAGGGGGTTGGTGGTTAGGGTGATATTTCGCACGGATGTACCGCGTTTAGCGGTAAAGCCTGCGCCTTTGACGGCGAGGTCTTTAATGAGGGTTACGGTATCACCGTTTTGCAAAACCGCGCCGTTACTGTCACGGGTTGGGGTTTCTTTACTATCCACGATTTCGGGCAATCCTGCCTTTGCCCACTCGGTCAAGCTCTCGTCCAAATACATCATATCGAGCAAATCTTGGGCCCATGTTTCACTGGCTTGTCGCGAAAGTAGCCGCCACGCTAAAACTTGAACGCACGGCGTTTGGCTCCACATACTGGTAGACAGACATTGCCAATGATCAGCGTTTAGGGACGCGCCGTCTATCTGCGAGGTGCAAGTGGAGCAGAGCACAGCCACATGTTTGGCAGGCGCGCCTTCACCTGGCATGACCACATATTCAGATAAATCATCGGGAGCAGTACAGAGTTCGCATACGTTTTCGGCGCGCTGTAAGAGGGTAGGATCAATGGTCATATCAACTCGAAGAAAAAGGAAAGAGTACGGCTTTCTAACGTGCCCATATATTTTAATCCAGAGATAATTAGGTGGACGCCCTACCCATATGTAAATTTGCGCAGGAGATATTCTACGGGGCCGTGGGTAAATTTTTTGCGCCAAAGGCTTGAAAAACCCAATGTAAAGAGGGCCACAACAAGCGCAATGAGTATGCATTGTGCGGCGCCGAGTTTTGCATAAAGACCAAGTCCGTAATTATTAAAAACTAAGCTTAAGAGAATAGATTGCATTAAATATGAGCTTAAGGTCGCCGTTCCGCCTCTTGCCATAAATGTCTTAATGCCTGTGACCGGGCCTTGTACCCATTTAGCTATCAAGCCCAGATAGCCAGCACTTGAAATGGGGGCTGCAGCAAATAACAAAGCCATACCCCACATGGTTTGGGCGCTGAGCATGGCTTCACTGGTCATAATGATATAAGCGGCAATGGCGCTAAAGAGTATACCAATAGGAAGGTAGATGCGGCGAAATTTTCGCCATATGTCCGCGTCAGGCTTGGCAATTATATCGGACTTTACGGCGGCCAATCCAAGAAGGAATGCGCCCATAACGCCTGTCCCTTGTATCAACATTAAAAACCCGATCATTTTTGCCCATTCGGAAACCCTTAAAATAACATAATCTCCAAAACCCCCACTTTGATACACTGCCATTGACCGAGCAGCTGCCTCGTGCATTTCTCCGATTCTTTTAACATGTCATCTGGAGCAAATTTCATACCCATTTGCACGGCAAAAGCTACGGCGCACATAATAACGATCTGCAAACCGATAAAGACAAAGCCAGTGATCATAATTTTTTTCAGGCTGGCATTGCGGTATAGATAAAGAACCATGCCCAGAAGTGCGTAAACCACTAAAATATCACCTGGAAAAGCCAAGGTAATATGTAAAAAACCAATCACAAAAAGCCCAAAAGTCCTTCGAAAATATCGCTTCTTAAATGAGGCACCTGTCCGCGTTGCAGACTTCATTTGATAGGCAAAGCCGACACCGAACATGAAG
>JAESQI010000073.1 GCA_016765255.1 Robiginitomaculum sp.
AAAGCGGGATGACATGATCGCCGACGTTAAGTGACGTCACACCTTTGCCAATTTCGCGAACAATCCCCGCCCCTTCGTGGCCAAGAATGGCAGGAAACGCCCCTTCTGGGTCATCGCCTGAAAGGGTGAATGCGTCGGTGTGGCAAATGCCTGTCGCTTTAATTTCGACCAAAACTTCACCATCCCTTGTGCCGTCTACATCGACTTCGTCTATGATCAGAGGACTTCCTGCTGTAATAGCAATGGCAGCGCGTGATTTCATCATAATCTCCGTTTTAATTCATGCAAACTCTAAGGAGAACAAAACCGAAGTTCAATAATTTGTTTGGCCTCTGGGTTTTCTTTGCTATAGTCATAAAAACCTTAGGAGACCACCATGAAAACCGCCCTACTCTGCACCGTTCTTTTTTTAACGGCCTGTAGCAAACCCGCCTCGACAGAAAACACATCCCCGACACCAAAAGCCGAAACGGTAAAATTATACGCGCTCGAGTGCGGACGCATTGATATGCTCGACCTTAGCATTTTTGCCAGTAATGGGGCCTTTGATGGTCAAACCAACAAGGCGACCAGCAGCTGCTATCTTATTCGCCACCCTAAGGGTGATCTTTTGTGGGATACAGGGCTACCCGACGCTCTACACGCGCTCAAAGACGGGATTACAAATGGCCCATTTCACATTTCTGTTCCCCAAACCCTATCGGGGCAATTGGAGGGTTTAGGCCTTGCGCCAAACGATATTGAATATCTCTCCCTCTCCCATAGCCATTTTGATCATGCTGGCAATGCGGGTGCTTATGCAAGCGCCACATTCATTGTCAACGAAACCGAACTTGCTCATATGTTTAGAGCCGAAGCCCGCGCCGACGTGCAAAGCTTCCCAGCCTATAGCGCTCTTGAAACTGCGCAAAAAATTACTTTCACGGGCGAACATGATGTATTTGGAGACGGAAGTGTCACGATTATTGATACATCAGGCCACACACCCGGGCACACAATATTAAAGGTGGAATTAACCAATACTGGCACGGTTTTATTGAGCGGGGATTTATACCATCTAAACAGGTCACGTGAACTGCGAACCGTTCCTGTGTTTAATACGGACGAAGCGGAAACGCTACGCTCTATGGATAAGTTTGAAGCCTTGGCTAAGAGAACCAATGCCAAAGTGATTATTCAACATTCAGCGGAAGATTTTGAGGCCCTGCCCAAGCCACCACTTTATCTGGATTAAATATTAAAAAACGGCTGTAAGAGTTTCGGTAGCAGGTTTTGGAAAATAATCGGCGCGTCTGTTACCGCCAAAGTAAGGCACGGCCCATCCATCATAGCGATTGGTTGATGAGGGGCGCGGTGATCGGCCCACTGTACATCGCCTTTGGTATAGGCTTGCTCTCCGTCAAAATAGCCGCCCGACAGAACAAGAGTCAACTCGTCGCCTTTATGTCCATGTGATGGTACAGCAACACCCTTATCAATCCAGATCAACCGCGCTTTTGCAGAGCCGGAGAGCTTAAAAACATGCTGCTTTAATCCACGAGACAGTTTTTGCCACTTGAGAGCATCAAAACTACCTTGCACATAATTTTGCAAAGAAAATGGAACTATAGGGTCTGCACTTTGTGTTTCAAGAGGGGTATCCTGAACAGGGTTTTTCGGCTCGGCCTTTAAGGTGTTCAGAACAGACTCCGCACTCGATTTCATCGGCACTGGGCTCTGGCTCTCAACAATGTGCCCCCCGATAGATTGGTGCAAATGGAGAGTTTTTCTACAATCCGCACACATATTGATATGGCTTCCTATGACTAGGTTAAATCCGTCTTGCAAATGCCCGCTTGCATAGCCAAGCAGCATATCTTGCGGCGGATGGTAATTGATACGGCTCATTGCTCGTCTCCATAATGATTGCCGACACGCCCTCTAAGCCTTTTTAAGCCAAGTCGAATGCGCGATTTCACTGTGCCAAGCGGGATCCCTAATACTTTGGCAATTTCATGATGAGGCTGTTCTTCTAAAAATGATAATGTCAGCACTTGTTTTTGCTCTTCAGGCAATGTGCTAAGGGCAGCGTGTATATCTGCGTCAAACTGATTTTGGCTAGTTTGTGTTTCTGGGCTATCATCCCCTCGCCACGCATAGCTAGGGTCGTTGACATCAGGCAGGGGTTTCGCGTCCTTGCGAAATTGGTCTATTTTTTTATTTCTCGCAATGGTAAATATCCAAGTCGATACACTGGCACGGTCTGGATTAAAAATTTCAGCCCGTCTCCAGAGTGTCATCAATGTTTCCTGAGCAACGTCTTCGGCAACGCTCTCGCTGATACCGCTTCGAAGTAAAAGTGATTTCACACGCGGCGCAAAATAATTGTACAGAGTGTGAAACGCGGCTTCGTCCCTGCTTTGAGCGATATCATTGACCAGCCCAGCCCAATAACGCGCCCCATGGACACGGGGATCACTTTGCGGAACATTATCATTATCTTCTTGCGTCACATTGCCCCAGTATAAATTTAACCCTCGGTGATACCCACGAAAACGGCCAAAGCCAGATCGTAGCGCCCGTCTATGTATATGTGAATTTAAAACACCTGTCATGCTCTTTCATACGCGGAAGACCTTCCTTTGGATCAATCTTTTTATTAGTGATCCAAATTATCTTGCACTCCGTATGAAGAGACAATATAGTTAAGTATGGAAATTGAGAAGAATGCTGCATTTAAATGAGCACTCCCCAATAATATCCAAGGGGGCGCGACAGACAAAAATAGCGATTATTGGCGCTGGGATTTCAGGTCTTGGTTGCGCATATGCGCTTGCCCCTCACTACGATGTCACCCTTTATGAAGCCCGCTCAAGGCTAGGCGGTCACTCCCGCACCTTAATGGCAGGGCGAAATGAACAATATCCTGTCGACACTGGGTTTATGGTGTTTAATGATCGCAATTACCCAAATCTCAACGCCTTGTTTGACGAACTCGATATTCCTTCAGTCGCCAGCAATATGTCATTTGGTGTCAGTATTGATGACGGAAAATTTGAATACGGCTTACACGAAGTAAATAGAATGTTCGCCGATCCAATCAACGCCCTGCGGCCCTCATTTTGGCGCATGATCAAGGACATTCTAAAGTTTAACAAGCATGGACATATTTATAAATCTGATCCCAATATAACCCTTGGCCAAGCCCTGTCAAAAATGGGATTGTCCGAAACATTTAAGCGTAATTATCTGTGCCCTCTCGCTGGTGCAATCTGGAGCACATCCCCCGAAGATATGATGGATTTCCCGGCTCAAACCCTGGTACAATTTTTTGAAAACCATGGTTTGATGTCCACCAAGGGCAGCCCGCAATGGTATACACCAGAAGGTGGCTCAAAAATTTATGTGGAGCGTATGGCCAAATTTTTACGCGGTCACGGCGCAACAATATTTACAGACATGCCCGTTTTAGGCGTTGAAAGATCAAAACCCAAAACCACAGTTTTAACATCCGCACACCCACCTGCCACATACGACAAAGTTATATTTGCCTGCCATTCAGATCAAGCCTTACGGCTATTGGCCAAGCCCACCAAGCAGGAAAAATCCCTCTTGGGCGCACTCCGCTACAAGAAAAATACGGTCATTTTACATGATGATCCATCGCAAATGCCTGTCCGCAGAGCCTGTTGGTCGAGTTGGGTTTATAAGGGATATAGCGACAACCCCAATGAAAACTCATTCACCTATTGGATGAATTCGCTGCAACATATACCGAACTCAACCCCTGTATTTGTCACGCTTAATCCGAAAATTCCTATTCGCGATGAATTTATTTTCAACACGACGACACTCGCCCATCCGCAATTTGATTTGCCTGCTTTGAAAGCAAAAGAAGAGCTTCCGTCCATTCAAGGTCTGAACAATACTTGGTATTGCGGCGCCTATGCCCGCTACGGATTTCACGAAGACGGCCTAACCAGCGGGCTGAATGTCGCCCATCATTTACATGAGCAATCCAAATCAGAACATGATTTAGATAAAGAGGAGGCTTTTGCGTAATGTCCCTCTCTCAAGATATAAAATTTGTACAGTGCAAATCTTTTCATGGTCGGTACGGCACTATTGAGAATAAATTCACCTATAATGTGGATTGCGTATTGATCCCCGTTCATGAGAAATTCAAATCCTCAAGCAAGCTATTTAAACATAATGCCTTTGGCCTGTTTTCATTTCACGATAAAGATCACGGTATGCAAGGCACGGACATACCTGTCGCCGAATTTGCCAAAGACATCCTCCAAAGCGAAGGGCTCACTGATGTTTGCGATGGCCAGATTTGGCTATTCACCCAACCACGTTGCCTCGGCTATATTTTTAACCCCGTAAGTTTTTGGTATTTTCACAATAAAACCGGCCAACTGATTGCTGTGATGGCCGAGGTCAATAATCGGGACGGCGGTCGGCATTTTTACATTTGCCGCCATGATGATTATCGCCCTATCGGCAATAAAGACAAAATCCGTGTGGAAAAAATATTTCATGTATCCCCGTTTCAAGAGCGGCAAGGCGAATATGAATTTAAGTTTCGGTTTGAAGGCAAACGCATTGGTGCGTGGATAGATTACAAAAACGGGGACGACGGCGTCTACACAACCCTATCAGGGAAGCCCACCCCTTTAAAAACGAGCACTCTGATTAAAAGCGCATGTGCGCGCCCATTTGGAGCTTTGCGCATTGTGTTTCTTATTTATTGGCAAGCCTTAAAATTAAAATTCAAAGGCGGCACATACCGAAAAGCACCGAGACAAAACGAAAAAAGGATTTCCAGATGAGCATGAATATTACGGCGCGTGCCTTTTACCAGATTTGTGAGAAAATCACTGCAGGCACTTTATTGGTCATCGCACCCGACGGCGCAAAAAACACATTTGGCAATGGCGAACCCCATGCAACAGTCCAAATACATGATTGGAAATTTCTCCGTATCCTTATGGCTCGCGGCGATATTGGTCTCGGCGAAAGCTACACGGAAGGGTTATGGGATAGTCCAGATATTGAAAGCCTGATTTTGCTGATTTTACAAAATGACACCCATACATTTGGAGTTGGGCGTGGGTCGCAATTACAGAGGTTTGCTTTTTTAGTTAAAGACCGTTTATTTCGGCGCAATAGTCGGGCTGGCAGTAAGAAAAATATCAGTGCCCATTATGATGTTGGCAATGATTTTTATTCTCTTTGGCTCGACGAAACCATGACATATTCCAGTGCTCTTTATCAGGACGACAATGAAAGTCTGGAGCAAGCGCAGCAAAATAAATATGACAGGCTGATCCGCAAAATTGATCCATCGAGTGATCATGTCTTGGAAATTGGATGTGGGTGGGGTGGATTTGCTGAGCGGGCCACCTACAAAGGTTTGGACGTTACGGCTATCACTGTTTCCAACGCCCAAAGAGAATTTGCACAAAACAGGTTAGGAAACCGCGCTAAAATCCAACTCACAGACTACAGAGATATTAAAGGGAAATTTGACGCCATCGTTTCTATAGAAATGGTCGAGGCAGTTGGTATTCGCTACTGGCCAGAATATTTCAAAGTCCTAAAATCAAGACTGGCCGATGGCGGTAGCATCGCCCTACAGTCCATCATTGTCGAAGACGAATATTTTGACTCTTATAAAAGCAAATCCGATTACATTCGCCAATACACCTTCCCCGGCGGTATGTTGATCAACCCAAAGAGCATTACCAAACATGCGAAAGCCGCTGGACTGAAAGCTCAAAACATGCATAGATTTGGTCAAGATTATGCGCGAACATTGCGCGAGTGGATGCACAGGTTTAATATGGCAGAAGATCAAATTCGTAAACTTGGCTATGATGAGGCGTTCTTACGCAGTTGGCGATATTATCTACAACTCTGTGCTGCTTCCTTTGCCAACAATAAACGGACAAATGTTGTGCATGTAGAACTGTGCCATGCTTAGTATATTTGCCCTCGCCAGCGTCCTTGCCTGCATGAACACCCCCATCACCATCACCGCGACCCCACTTTTGCCCGTCGGGAAGGCACGGTTTAACAAGGCGTTTATCTCTTTATATGATGCCTCATTATGCGCCAACTCTACGCCGTTTTATTTTGAGGATAATAAGTCCAAAACCTTTGCCCTGTCATTAGAATACAGGCGCGGATTTACCAGCGAGCAATTGGTCAAAGCGACAATTATTGAAATGGCGCGTTTGTCAAACAGAAAAAAATCCGAATTTGAAACTTTAAAAACACCGCTTGCAGAATGCTTCCCCACAGTCAAAAAAGGCGACAATATCACAGGCGTAAGTATAGATGCCAATTCTGCGAAATTTTACCTCAATGCAAATCTATCTTGCGAAATAGAATGGGAAAATTTCCAAAATGATTTTTTCGGTATCTGGCTCAGCAACGATACCCGTTCCCCAAAGAAATCCAGACGTTTACGCGGCCTGTAACCAGCCTGTAATCCTCGTTGTACCATGCGCATTTGCTATGATATAGTGAGGCCTAATTGCTTGGAGTTTATTATGCGTTCTGTTCTTTTTACCCTTAGCTTGACCGGTATCTTGCTTGGTGCCACGGCATGTACGACCGTGCCAGACCCTGCTGAAGTTTGTTCGGCGGAATGGATTGCCCCCCGAGCTGACCGCGCCATGAAAGACTTTAAACGCGATACACAGTCAATCTTTAAAACCCTCAAAAAGACAGGCAGTCGCCTTGATAACGGTGGCAATATTGGCCCCTTGCAAATGTTTTCCCTGATGAATTCCCTCTCGCGTCTTGGCAAAAAACTGGAAAACGGTCGCGCTATGCGAGATATGCGCACCCTTGCCACTACTTGTGATGATCCAAAACTGATTAAGAATGCCATGACGAATTTCATGCGAGACCAAGGCATAGATGAAAAATTTATCCGCTTTCTCAATAATTTCGAAGCCTATACGACGCTGTTAGAAACCGGTGAAAAACCCTATATTAGGCTCTAGCAAATATCCGTTTTTGCCTATAAAGCCGCACCCAAGAGGAAATTCACTATGAACTATTGCGTTGCCGCCTTATATCATTTCACCCGTTTATGGGATTATACATCCCTGCGCGCCCCGTTGCAGGATATGTGCGACCTCTTGGAAATTAAAGGCACGCTGCTCCTCGCGAGCGAAGGCATTAACGGCACAATTGCGGGCAGTGATAAATCCATTGCTGAAATTATCTCATTTTTGCGCGCAGACCCAAGGCTGTCTGAACTTGATTATAAAACCTCACGCGCCAAAACCATGCCTTTTTACCGTATGAAAGTACGTCTCAAAAAAGAAATTGTCACCATGGGCATCGAAGGTGTTGATCCGAATGAAACTGTTGGTACCTATGTTGACCCAAAAGACTGGAACGATCTCATACTTGATCCAGATACGGTTCTTATCGACACCCGAAATGATTATGAGGTTGATATCGGTACATTTAAAGGCGCAATCAACCCACAAACTGAAACCTTTCGAGAATTCCCAAAATGGGTGGATGATCACAAAGATCAACTCAAAAAACCCAAAGTCGCCATGTTTTGCACAGGCGGTATTCGGTGCGAAAAAGCCAGCGCCTTTATGAAATCGCAAGGATATGACGAAGTCTATCACCTCAAAGGCGGCATATTGAAGTATCTCGAAACCGTGCCAGAATCAGAAAGTACATGGGAGGGCGAATGCTTTGTATTTGACCAACGTGTCGCCGTTGGCCACGGCCTAAAGCAAGGCAAATATGACCAATGTTTTGCCTGCCGTTACCCGATTACAGAAGACACTAAACAATCACCTCTCTATATAAAGGGCGTGTCGTGCCCGCGCTGTCATAATAAAATGAGCCAAGACCAAAGAGAGCGCTTTGCAGAGAGGCAAAAACAAATCGCGCTGGCCAAGCAGCGCGGAGAATTGCATTTGGGGCGTAAAGACGCGTTAGAGGCTTAAGATGCATATACTCTACTCTTTTCGACGCTGTCCCTATGCTATGCGGGCCCGCATGGCCTTGAAAATCGCTAAAATTGAGTATGAGCATCGTGAAATTCTCCTGCGTGACAAGCCCGCTGAAATGTTGGCAGCTTCCCCCAAAGCCACTGTGCCTGTTTTGGTGTTATCAGGCGACGAGGTCATAGACGAAAGCTTCGATATAATGCTGTGGGCATTGGCGCAAAGTGACCCGCAACACTGGCTAAAACCTGGGCTTGAAAATATGCACCCCTTGATTGAAATGATAACGGGTGATTTCAAACACCATCTTGACCACTACAAATATGCCAGCCGCTACCACGCAGATGAAACTCGGGGCAGCGTTGATCATGATCACCGCGAGCGAGCATGCGAAGTTCTCAAAAAACTTGAAACCACTTTATCAAAACAACCCTTTCTAATGGGCACTCAGCCAAGTCTTGCCGACTACGCCATTTTTCCTTTTATACGACAGTTTTCAAATGTTGAACGGGAGTGGTGGGACACACCGCAATTCCCATTCATTCATAAATGGCTTGAACATTTTCTGGCCTCTGATATTTTTACAGGCATTATGCAAAAACACCCTGTTTGGAAACCTGAACTGTAAATAAATACGGCGTTCAGTTTACGCTCAATTTGGATTTGATAGAGTTCTAAGCTATAGTCATTCTTTACCTGAGATCACCATATGAGAATTTATCCTTTTATCGCCCTACCCTTTATTTTTCTGCTTGCTATAGGCCAAATAACATATGCCCAAAATCGCCCCAATCAGGGAATAGGGGATATCATTGGCGATATTTTCAAAGGCAATCAAGGCGGTCAGGCGCAATACCCCAACCAAACCATGATTGACAATATTCCCGTTAATGTACGGTTTGATACAGTCCCAAACGGCTTGCCTGAAAACGCTATCCTGATCATTTCCGCATTTGCCCCGCCCGCCCCAAATGTACGGCGAAAATTTCCTTTGCTCATTGGGGAAACCCGTCTTTTACTGACAGGCCTTAAGTCTCCTCTAGAACTTGTGATCGCCGCTCCTGCCGCCCTCACCCAAGAGATTGATTATGCCCGCATTGAAGCCAAGATTGTCAATCCTGACGGCGAAATAATTTTCAAGTCCCGCGAACAAGGCGAATACAGAGGTCGGGACATTCCAGTTATTACTTTAGAACCCACTGATCTTTACGTCCCAACCCAAACCCCTCAAATACCAATAAGCCCAACTTCCGAGACGGTGAGCGGAATCATAAATCTGAATAATTCAAGCAAAAAATTTCGAGGGGCAAACTTGATCGTGCATCTCATTGAAGAGGGGTTAGCGGGCGGTAAAGACCCAATTGTCCTCGGGGCAAGCAAACAATCTATCGACCAAAAAACGGGCCCTTTTGCATTTTCCTTTGAAAAAAGCCAAGCCAAAAATCCAAAAACACCGCTAGTATTTGATGCTTGGATACAAGATTGGGCGGGCCGTAAAACCCATACTTTGCCCTACCCCATGCAGTATAATGGCCCTGATTTATCTTACCGCCTAAAATTAAAACCCGTCAAT
>JAESQI010000074.1 GCA_016765255.1 Robiginitomaculum sp.
TACCCGCCAATCCGAAGCCACAACGGGGATAATTCTTTGACCAGACGTTTCCCAATACCGACCGTGCAAGCCTCATGAAAATCCCCGTGATTGCGAAATGAACCAAGATATAATTTCAAAGATTTACTCTCAACGATCCATTTATCTGGCGCGTAATCAATCACAAGGTGGGCAAAGTCAGGCTGCCCTGTCACTGGGCATAAAGACGTAAATTCAGGGCTTACCAACCTAATCATATAGTTTTCGTCCATGGAAGGGTTTTTAACCCGTTCAAGTTCAGCCTCTTGCGGGGAGGACGGGGTTTGCGCATTTTGGCCAAGTAGACCTAATTTATCATAGGGAGTTTTGTTCATAGGCCCGTTTAGACTTATTTCTCAAAGGTTTCAAGCTTTCCTAAACAATCGAAATGTCCAAATTTTGGATAATTTACCCTTAAAATCATAAGCCAGCAAAGCTTTGCGGCCTGGCATTTCTATAAATTTAAAGCTGTAATGAGAAAACAACAAGACGCAGGCTAAGTACGGAATCAGCAGTAAATCACCCGGGAATTGAGTGGCGTTCCATAAGGGGCCCGCAAATATTGGAATGACTTTTTCGGCAAATATTGCAAACATCAAGGAAAACAAAATATGGACCATATAGATTGAATATGATATTTTTGCGAAGTAGCGAAACGGCTTAAGGCCAAACATTTTTGAAATGCCACCCATGTCAAACGCAAACCCAAGTACGAAAAGAAATGCAAATGGCGCGATGAAAAACTGACCTTTTCCAGGAAGATAAATGATGAATCCAATCAGAACCAAGAGAACAGAGATTTCAAATAAAGTCCCCCAATATAGACGCGCTTTCGCAGTCGATTTTTTGTGTAATGATTTGTAAAATGGTATGAGTTTAGCATAGGCATAGGCCGTTACGACGCCCGTAAAAAATCCGCCGAGGCAGCGCCAAAACCCATAATCATAATGAAAATCGAGGTTGGGCTTTAATTGTGATAGAGCATAATAATTGGTAGCAATCGCCGCCACTAAAAGACCAAAATGCCAGAGTTCTTTCGGGCGCATCCACATCATCATGGCTACGAGTACGAAATAGGTATAAAACTCGACACTCACTGTCCAGCTCGGCATATTATAACTGAGGCTATCGTGTATCCCCATGGAATGGGTCAGCGTTAGATTGGTTACAAAGCTCCATAAAGTCTCTGAAGCCCCTGATTGGAAAGGCAGAATTTCACCTTGCGTATAAGTCGCAAGACCAATTGCGTGGGCAAAAGTACGGGCAACAGCATACAAAAGAGCAACAAGAAGCATGAAAAAATGCAAAGGATAAATGCGGGCAAACCTCCTTTTTATAAATGTACGCGCGTCACCAGATGTGTTGATGCGGTCATTATAGAGGGTAAACATCAAAAACCCGGAAAACACAAAAAACAAATCAACCAATGCGGGGCCATTGGTGAAAAATACAGATGAATTTATATGGGTCATCCACATGGTATGATAGATTGCAATCATAATTGCCAAGACGCCTCGAAAGCCGTCAAGAGCTACGAAATGCACCTTGGAGTCTTTGCTGCACTCTTGATAATGGCCAGATACAAATTGCAAGTTAAACCTTTTTCACACACCTCAGAGACGAGTATATGAATAAGGAAAATATTGGATTAAAACTGTGTTTAGGCTTTGTTATGGTTACCTATTTGTTAAGCCTAACTAAGATTATGAACAATCTTTCTCATTCGGCTTGCAATAGACCTCATAAAGCGCGCCGATTAACGCCCGAGCGCCGTCACTTGCCAGTGAATATTTAATAGATTGTGCTTCGCGTCTGGTCGACACAATTTTTTCACGCCGCAATATGGTGAGATGTTGAGATAATGCCGATTGTGAAAGCGGGACTTTCTCTAACATCTCCCCGACCGACATTTCTTTCTCGGATAGTTGACATAAAATCATCAAACGAGTTTCATTCGCCATTGATTTAAGCAGAGCGCAGGCTTTCTCTGCGTTCTTCCCAAGCTCTTCCATATCCATTTTCATACCCACACGTCCTCTATAATTTTAAGCGTCACAGCCAGCAAAGCCGTCTGCATCCATTTTGGCTTCATACGGTGCCGTAACCTCACTGCCCAATGTCAATTCACCTTTCACACTGTCCCAGTCTTCAGGTGACAATACCACCATCCAATTGGCGTACGGGTCGTCATTAGCAAGACTAGGATTCTCAACTAAATCCGTATTGATTTCCATAACTTCACCAGCCGCCATGGATTTGGCAGGGCCAACCCATTTTCCGCTTTCAACTGTGGCGCAAGATTTGCCTGCCCGCACTTTGCGGCCAACTTTCTTGGGTGTAAAGGCAACCAATTCACCAGCAAGAGCCGTTGCAATCGCCGTCATGCCTAATTTTACCGTCCCATCACCAACTTCTGAAAACCAAGTATGATTTTCAACATCATAAAGTAGGTCGTCTGGGAGGTTACATCCACGTACATTAGCCATGATTTTCTCCTGCTATTGATTCCATCTCATTCTTGTTTAGCCTTAAACCCTTGGAAGAGCAACAAAACTCGCCAAGTCCTGAAACTTGTAATTTCCCACCCACAAATAGCACCAAATGCTTGGCCACCATTTGCGCCATTGTCAGGCGCGCCAGCACGTCTTTATGCTCTGGCTCTAATGTGACGAGGTTATAATGATATGCCAATTCCCGAGCCGTTTCGCGGCACGCATTAAAACTAGCGTCCCCCTTGGAACCTTGTCTTTGCAGGGCAAGTACTCGAAATCCTTCTTTTTTGTCCTGTGTTGGCACACCGCCATGTGCAATCACCCAGTGTTCAAGAATTTCTTCGCCAATTTGTAGAAAAACCGCGACTTGCTCTGTAGGATTTAAGGCGGAGTCTGGGCTCTCCATATAGTCTTCAAGTTCGGCGATGGTGCGCATAATTTTACGCAATCCCTTTTTCTTTGACGAATTTCATACTGTCGGAAATATTGAAATTCAGACCAACTTTACGCGGCGATAATCCCATTGCCATGCCAAGGAGTTGGGTAAAGTAAATTACTTTGACATTGGTTTTCTTTGACAAACGCTTGAGGGCACGAATTTGGTGCATTTCAAGGCCAGAATGACAGGTCGGGCATTCAGTCGCTATCACTTCCGCGCCAGCGGCTTCGGCGGCTTGTAAAATATTAAGCACTAATTTCGTCGACATATCTGAATCCGACAATGTATGCGCGCCGCCGCAACAGGCTGTTTTTAGGGGAAATTCTACATTTTCAGCACCTGCAATCGCGAGTAAATCATCCATATAATGCGGCTTGGACGTGCTTTCACTATCCCTGCCTTGATCCTTTTCAGGGAAAATATGGCGCGGTCTTGTATACATACAGCCGTAATAATTGGCAATTTTGAGACCTTTTAAACCGCCCTTAATTTTTGCTTTTAATTCTTCTTCGCCGTAGCCAAATTTGATCCAGTCCAGCGCGTGAATGGTTTCAACATCGCCTGCTTTATAGGTTTCGTGACCTGCTTTTTTTGATATTTTCTCTGTTACTGCGCGAGATTTATCTTTATTTTCAAGATCATACTCCGCTTTTTTAAGATTATGATAACAGCCATTACACGGCGCCATAACCACATCTTGCTTGGATTTATGTTGGGCTTCGGATAAAACCCGGGCCGATAAATATGTTTGAATTTCTGGGTCAACATTTTTGACTTCCATGGCCCCGCAACAATTCCAGTCTTTAATCTCGACCAGTTCAAGCCCCAAAGCCTTACTAACGGCTCGCGTCGATTTATCATAACTTTGGGCTGACCCTTCCAGAGCACAGCCCGGATAATAGGCTACTTTTTTATATTTCGCTTTGCGCACCTCTTTATCAATTAGTATTGTCATGGCTCTATCCTCTACTCAGCACTATCAAGACCGAGCGCTTTGCGTTGCGCGGCGTGTTCTTCGGCAATATGTTCTTTGATGGCGTCGCTTGCTCGCGCCCAATTTTTTGTTTTGGGGTGAAAGATTGTCGCCCAGCCCATTTTCATCAATGACATGACGGGAAAGCCCTTAATCATCTGTTTGACCATTTGCACAATCCAGTCTTGCATCAAAGGTTGTTTGGTTTTGAGGAGAAAATCTTTCAAAACTTCACCGTCTTCGATTTTGCCGTGCTTAATCACTTGTTCGGTAAACACGTCATCAAAAATTGTGGAGTGCGAGGGCGGTGTATGGCCTTTGAGTTCCATCCAGTGGGCCGTGGCTTTCATCACCCCTTCAGGGAAAACATCACGCGGGCAAGCAGATGTACATTTATTACACGATACACATTGCCAGATAATATCTTTATCGCGCAGAAGTTCCTCTTCCATACCGACACGAATGAGGTAAATCCAGTAACGCGGGTTGAAATCGGGGTTTTCAGCATTAACCGTACATGAATTGGTACACGACCCGCACTGCCAACAGCGGTGTATATATTCTCCGCCTGGCAAAGCCGCAATTTCTTCTTCCAGATTTTCGTTATAATCAGTCACAACCCGTGTATGAATAAATGTCGACCAGTCACCGGAGACATCAATCCCGTCGACAATCTTCTTCTCATGTGAACTGATATTCTCTGGGCGAATGAGGCTTTTTTCATGGATAGCCATGTTTAATTGCTCCCGTTTAAGCGAAGGACATTGTCAATCGAGTGTTTGTTGGTGGCTTCCCCGTCAATAATTGAAGGGGGAATGGAGAGATTTGATTTCGCAGACACGCCGTCAAGACCCAGCAGACGACGCGTGAAAACAATGGTTTCTTCCTTGGAGGAAAAATCGGCTTTGAGATAAAGCCCGCCTTGGGCAGAAATATAATTGCCATAACTTTGCGCACACAAAAGATCGACGTAATACAGCACATCTGCAAAGATGCCGTTGGTGGTTAAAAACCCTGACAGTTCTTCACGTAATTTCATAAACACTTCATAATCATCGTCAACATCAAGGGTTATGCTGTCTACTTCCCCATGCCAAATTTCGCGAATGACGCCTGAATTTGCTTTTCTGTCCCACACCCACCTTAGCATTAAAGGGTGCATATTTGGATCGGTATTGTGCAGGATTTCAGCCGCCAAATCTTTGACCCAACGGTGTTTTTTGTCTTGAGGGAATTTACCAACAAACGCCGTAATGCGGGCGTCAATGTCACCTGCCCCAAACAAACCCTTGATTGCAGCTAAAAATTCTGGGTAGTGTTCGTCTTCAACGTAAGTCGAAATCCTGCGGCGAACGGTTGGCATAAACATACAAAGCTTGACGAAATTCTCAGCACTTAGTCCGTCGCCTCCGTCTTTAAACGCGTCTTGGAACAGGGAAGTTTTAAACTTTAGCGCGCCGATATAGCGTTCAATCCCGCCGTCCTCATCGCACGCCGTTATCAAAGTTTGTAAGGTCTCAGCTAGGATCGGCCCGCTTAACTCAAGCGAAATCACACGCGGCGTTGCTCGCGCCACTGCTTCTGATTTATTTTTAAATTTCGAGAAGAACGACGCCATAAATATTTTTACTCGGCAGCTATTTTAGAAACACTGGCCAGCGCCGACATGGCGGCGGCATTACCTTGGGCAATACTGTCATCAATGGTTTCAGGCCCCGTTGAAGACCCAGCCACAAATACACCAGCTCGGCTCGACGCCCCTGCCGTTCCGTACATATTTTCTTGCTTAAGGAAGCCCCAATGGTGCAAATCAACCCCGAATATGGACGAGATCAGCATATTATCAACATTTGGATCCATACCAATCGCGTGAACAACCAAATCAAATGGAATAGTAATTGGACGTTTGACCAATGTGTCTTCGCCTTTGACGATTATTTTATCCCCGTCCGAAGTCACTTCGGCGATACGGGCTTTGATATATTTTACTTTATGCTCTTCTTGGGATTGCCAATACACTTCTTCGTACAGACCAAAGGTTCGGATATCCATATAATAAATATAGACATGGCAATCAGGTAGTTCTTCGCGGATTTCTATGGCTAGATTAGCGGAAACCGAACAACAAATTTTCGAACACCATTCACGGCCAATTTGGCGGTCACGAGAGCCAACACATAGGAGGATAGCAACGCGCTTGGGCTTTTCGCCATTCGACATGCGGCGAACGCCTTTGCCACTTGAAATCATTTGCTCGACTTGTGTGGTGGTCACAACATCAGGATATGTACCAAAGCCCCATTCAGGTTTATTGACACTGTCAAAATGGGTGAAACCTGTACAGAGGATGGTCGCGCCAACACTGACACTTTTACCGCTCGATAGTTCAGCCTTAAACGCACCGGAATTTCCCGTATATTTATTAACCGTCATGCCTTTGTGGACGGTGATCAATTTGTTTTTAACAACCCGGTCAACCATAGAGCCAATGGCGTCTTTTGCCCATTCACCACTAGGGACAAGTTTCGCATAGCCTGACAATATGGGCGCGCCGCCAAGTGTATCTTCTTTCTCTACCAAAATTACCTTTTGGCCAACAGACGCGAGAGAGTGAGCGGCAGCAAGGCCCGCTGGGCCAGCTCCGACAACTAGAATTGGTTTGGTCATGACGAAATCATTCCTAATTTTTTACGTTCTTCTACATTTATATAGCCTGGCCCACCCGTAATCCGGCGACGCGGGTCATAAAGATTTTCAGGATTGCCAGCTTCAACCTGTTTGAGATAGAGTTCAAAATCAGCCTTTTTCTCTTCCCAGTTAATGCCCATTTTTTCGAACAAGTTTTCGAATGGAGACGCATGCCAATGGCTCTGGACAATTTTAAACGGGTCAGCCCCGCAGGCAAGGGCGGCAAATTGAATATCTGAGATTACAGGAATTTCGTAGTTCTTGCCCTCATTGCGGTCATCCGCTTTGGCAATCCACTGGTTTTTATCCAACGTGGTAATACAGCCCGTATCGTGGCCAATCATTACATCGGATTTGGCCTCGTCTATGACCACTTTAATTTTTCGGTCAATGGCGAATGAACGCGTAAATTCACGTTCGGAAATAATATGGCGAAAGCCGAACCCGCAACAATCATACCATGTGGAATAATCAATCACTTGTGTACCGAGAGACTGCATAATGCCCGTGGATACAGCCACCCTATTGCCGTCCAGAACATCATCGTCATAGATCACGTCTTGGGGCACCATTTTATACACATGACAAGCAGGGTGAATGGTCGAGCGAATGTTGGAAACATCAATCGTTTGACGAGCGGCAATATCTTCGCGCATCACATGCACCCATTCAGAATAATGAATAATTTCTTCAGGGATGAGGAGCTTGCCGTCTACAAGACGATTTAGCTTTCCCAAAATTTTCTTCACGCGGTCACGAAGTTCGGCAGACAGCATAAGATATTCGCGGACTTCCTTGTAATTGCCAAAGCTCGTACCGCAATGAACGAGCGGATAATAATAGCCTTCTGGAAGGCCTTCCGCTTTGGCAGATACATAAGCCTGATGGAAATTGCGCAAGAAAACTGCGGCAAGACTTTCAATATTACCGATACCCGACCCATGATAATTCCAAGCTGTACAAGAGGTTTGATCCGTCTCGTCCAGATAAGGAATATCCATCTCGTTCATCATCCAAAGCAAGGATGTTGGGTAGCCTGGAATATTGCCGCATTGCCCGCAGGATTTATGGTGCCAAAGCTGGCGGGTCGGAATTTTCTTGTCCCAACCATAAAGCGTTTTTGCCATGCGCGGCGCGTGTTGGTCTCCGACACGGTGAACTTTAATTTCGCCTTCTTTTTCCAATTGCCACATGACATCGCGAATGTCGTGGACGCGGTCCTTATTGGTCAACATAGAGCGCTTATCAATTTTAGCCTCAACCCATGAGGTTGCTTTGGCGGCGTCTGCGTCGCTTAATTTGCTATCGCGCCATTCAGAACCATGTCCCGTAAATCTTTCGTCATTTGCCATTAGCTAACCCTCTTCCTCAAGTTCTTCAAGATAATCGTCCCAGTCATCACGTTTTTCTTCCATGATATCGACAATCACATCAAATAAATTCTCATCAATGGTTTCAAGCTGGTCTAAAACCCCCGTATCTTCCCAAATGGTGTAGAGTTCTACCGAGGTTTTCAAATTTGTTTCCCACGCTGTCTTAATGGTATTTAAGGTCGGCATTGGAATGGCTTGACGAAGTAGTTTTAGCGGCGCATCAATTTTACAAATATTTGGCCCCCAGTCTGCGAAATGATCTGGGTTGATCATGTCGGGCGATAACTGATTGCCCGTCGAGATCAACTTTAGCATCACTCGAGAAAATGGTCTCAATACGGCTTTGGCAGACTCCATGCCGTGCTTAATCGCCGTTTCGCGCATCAGCATAATCAGCCCACCAGGAGAATTGCCAAATGGGCAACGGGCCGCGCATGTGTAGCATTGTGCACATGACCAGATTTTTTCCTGCATGGCATCGTAAATGCCTTCAAGATTTTCCGTCCAAAGCAGTTGAACAATTTCGCGGGGGCTAAAATCGTAATAATGGGCCGCAGGACATGTGGCCGTGCAGATACCACAATTTAGGCAACCGTTAAGTTCATGGTCAAATCGAAGATCACCCTGAATATCTTGAAAAATTTCTTCCAAAACTTCATAACTGACTTCGTCAACCAGCCCTTCAGTGGGGTCGCCAATATGTTTTTGAACGCGGGTCGACGTGTTGTGATGTCCCATTGGGAACCTCCTAGTAAGTCATAACCTTGGTGTCGTCTTCTTCCATCAATTCTTCGATGAGATACGCGCCGCCAACAATGCCAGAACATTCCGGGATTAAATCTTCCTTAGTCATATCAAACAAATCAAGATTGGGAGAGCAACATAAAAACTTCACACCAGCTTCGTGGGCGTCTTGGATGAATTCATAGACGTTTTTATGAGACCCTTCTTTAACGAACAGTTTTTCGGCAACGCCTTTTTTCATCAATATGCCAGATGTGGCCGTGCAAATCACTTCAACTTCGTAATCCATAGCAGCTGCCACTGTGGCTTGAAAAAACGGAGCGCCCAATTCCTCTGGATTGTTCGGGTCAGTATTTGCCATAACGATAATTAGTTTCTGAGCCATGTGCTTTTCCTCTTAATTGGTAATGACGACAAGTAACCATCATAAATTCCCGGCGCTTCTGTTGGGCGCATATTGTTACAAAATAGTATATTAGAGAATGCTAATATTTGCAAGAGATTTTAAAGTTTATTCTCCCATCCAGCCTGTTATTTGCACTAAACCCGTCATAATTGGCACGAGAGCATCGCCAATAGCACGTTTTTGGGCTCGTAATTGGTCAAGCACGGGGCCAGTTTCGGGTGGAGATTCTTCAAATTCCATAATTAAATCTTCGGCCATGGCCAGTTTAAACCCTAAATGCCCCGTAAATCCCAGTACATTTTTACCAATTTGAAAAGCTGCTACATGACCATCTTCATCCTCGGCCAAGATTTTGGCGTAAGCAGGCGGAACGGGACGGTCACGCATATAAACTGGATTTATATAGCTCTCAGGCATAAACCCGTTAAGGGCATTGTCGTCAACACATTTGGCTTGATTGCAACTAAATTCAAGCGGCGCTGGCTCAACACTGCCTTCAGTCGCCAAACATAAAATTTGCGCGCCCAAGCCAATACCAAGGATCGGAATCCCTGCCATAAAACAGGCGCGGGTGAGCTTAATTTCTTCTTTCAAGGTCGGGACATCACGTTCCCCTGCACTGCCCCATACCCCGCCGCCAAGCAAAACTAGCCCGTCTTGCACCGCACTAAAGGCAGGGACAATGCCGTTTTCTGTAAAGGGGCGGTGATAATGAAACCCGATCCGCCGTCCTTCAAGATGGTCTTCCATAAGGCCAAAATAATCGGCAGATGTATGTTGGAGTACGGTGAGAATTTTCATTTGATTGCGTCCATGAGGGCTGATGCAAACTCTGCTGGTTGAACACTTAACAGTCCTATATCTGTGTTACTGAAAAAGGCATGTGTTTGGGCTTCCAATTTGTCTATATTTACCCCTCTTAGATGGGCTTCCAAATCCATTAAAATGCGGGGCGGCGTGATAAAAATGTCGCCTGTAAAAACCACTTCACGCGGACGCTTTGAACGCGGGCCTTCAAAGCGCACATAGGCTTTTAAATTACCTTTTTTATTGCTGCCAACCAATGTACCTGGTGACCGCGCGGGGTCATTTATTTCTGCAACAAATGCATCGGTTCCTATTTCTTGTGTGTGGTACTGAACGGCGAGTTTTTCAACCGCTTGGGAGGTCTCGCCTTTAACCATTTCAAAACCCAAATGTTGCTTAAATCCTTCGATTAAGGCAGCTTTAACCTCATCTTTTGACGGCGCTGAGCCGAGCAAATTTTTAAGACTTGTCACCCGTTGCGCCGCATTTTCAAGGACGTGTTTTGCAAGTTTATGGGCTGGGACATTGAGCACAGACATCATCACTTCTGGGTTTAAGTCAACCAGAACAGTACCTTGAAACATAAGGGTATTTCCATCAAAAAACCCACCAGTCCCAGATATTTTTTGCCCCCCCACTTCAATATCATTTCGGGGGCGAAACTGCGCGTCGACCCCAAGTTTTGACAGGCCAATAGCTGCTGCCGTGCAAATTTTTTGCGTAATCTCTGTCAAACTGCCGCCAACAGTTTTGCGGTCACAAACCAAGGCCCATCCGAGTTGGCCTTCGTCAAAATAAATAGCCCCGCCGCCCGTGACACGGCGCACGGTTTGCACGCCCAAACGCGCACATTCCTCCAGCTTTAATTCTTGGGATAAATCCTGATGCCGCCCGATAAGGGCGCAGGGTTTGAAATGAATAAATTTGAACGTATCGCCAATGTCCCCGTCCACATGGGCGTCAATCATCGCCTGATCATGAGCAATGTTCTCGCGCCCCGTCCGAAGCCCCGTATCAATGAGCGAAACTTTACCCATTTAAAGCTCGTCGAATTCTTCGCCTTGTTCGTAGCTTTCGCCCGGTTTTTCCATATCGAGTTGTTGGCGAATTTTGCGCATATGTGCGCCTTCTGGTTTAAACGGATAGCTCGCAATATCAGACACTGGGCTATCACCATAAGGGCGGTCACAGGCGGAGATATCTTCGGCAAATTTACCGGGGCAGCCAGAGGTTTGAAAGGCAAGTCCTGTTTCCACAATCATATCTAGTTCCGCCTTTGGCATACCATAATCTTTAACGCGGCCCAGCTCGTCAAACTTCATTTGATCAACTTTAACCCCCGCATAATTAATCAAGTAGCGCCCTAATTGTACGCGCCGCCATTGGTCACGCGGGGTGGCTGGTAGGTGATCCATCAGCGAACCTTTTTCAGGGATGAAGCAGA
>JAESQI010000075.1 GCA_016765255.1 Robiginitomaculum sp.
AAACCGAAGCGCTGTTGGTGCCTACAGGATGCACGGATGATGATCTTGCGGGCATCTCTTTACGCAGACAATTATTATCCCAGCTAGATATGGCCTCACATCTTGTTGATAATTGGGATTTTGCAGTCAATGATACGGCAAATTTCAACCTGATTACAGATATCCCAATTCTTGATCTGGACTATTCAGATGCACTCTTGGACGAATTGGATAAATTGATTACCGCGCAAGGCCGTAGAAAAGGCGCTAATCAGCCACCCATTATCATGGTGGCAAGTTGGACGAGAGAGCAGGAGAGCGAAAATCGCAAAATCGAAGAAGCCAAAATCCGCAAGGCGTTGGCAGAAAGGCACCGTTCCAATGTCGTCTGGATTTCAGCAGGGCAACTCTCGCCATTTTGCAATATCCCCAACCCAACCTGCACGGCGCTCAATAATTCCACTACACTCTATGTGCCCAAACGCGGATCAAAATAACGAGGAGTTTACACCAAACTAAATGCCTGAAAACTTACAAAAACACAGGTAGTTTCGCAATCAACGCAAGTAGCACTATAGGGTAGCCTAACGACTGCATTGAAGATAGACCTGTCTATACCAAACATGGTCTGACGGGTTTTTGTAGGTATTTTCCGTGTACAATTATGTGTACAAAACCCCCGGATAATAATTGCATTTGCGGAATAACACATTGATTTATCAAGGAAAATAATCTATGATGTGTGCAAAGGAAAGCTAACTCGTCAACGTCACTGCCGCACCAACTTTCTTCCTTTTATATCGTTTAAACCATTGAATATGGGGGTATTACCGACCCATATGATTACCTTGCGGTGATTATTCCCTGGAGCCTCGTGGTTCTGACAATTTCTAGGATATTTCCTGACATGTTGCCCAGCCTAGAGGCATCAATGTCTATTGGCGATCTTGGTATCACGTTGATACTCTCATTGTCTGACGTCAGACAGCCCCATGTAGACTTCACCTTCAAATTATGGTACGCTTAAATTGTTCTTTTATTTTATAAAAAAATAAAGGTTAGTAATTGTGAGCATTTGTAAGGTTTTTCTGACCATAGTATTTTTGTTTATAACCTTGCCACATTCTGCCAATGCAAAAAAATCTATCTTATATAGTCATGCAGAGTTGGATAAAATTTGTAATTATTCCAAAGGGAAAGGTGCTGGCGTACCTCAAAATTGTAACTTTCTTGATCCTAGCGCTTTGAGAAAGCATAAATCTGGTTTGTACGCAAATATATTGTTCAATATGTTGGCGAGTGAGTTTTTTTATACTTTTTTGAATACCCACGATACCCCTAGCGAGGAGCTGATAAATTATTGGGTGTGGCAAATGAGACAAAAAGACTATGAGCAAGAATTCACAGGCCTACTTCGTCAACATAGCGTAAAGCAAAATAATATTGATGAATTCCTCGATCTGCAAAATCGGTTCACCATGCTATATAGAAAGAAGGGCGCAGCCTTTGATTATATTGACTTTACGCAAGAAGAATGCGGGGAACTTGTGTTGGACGCCGAAGATCAAATGGCAGGTCATTCAAGGAGTTTAGCATCTCTTTTAAACAAGGTTTTTAGGGATAACTCACCTTTGCTAACACCCAAATTTAAGCAAGCAGTTTTAAGCTATTCCCGGAGGATATTACAAGACAATAGGGAAACATTAAGATCAGAAGCTGACTTATTGGTACGTATTAGACTTGTCACTCTTGATTATTTTGAAAAAAGTCCACACGAGAAAGTCAAAATGTGCGCTCGGCTACAAAGAAAACTAGTCGACACATGGGCGCAATTTGGAAAAGATTTTTCAATTTGGGACAACAATCAAGGTGTAATTTTTGACAGTGCTAGATACCGGATTTTTTTAGCAGAGGAAAAGATTTTAGATGATTGCATTCTATCAGTATATCATGCCGCGTTGGGCAGTGTAAGGAACACATCTTTGATGGGGGATATTTTCAAGGTTGGCCCGTCATTTATGCGTAGCAAAAAACGTTTGAACGGCATGGAAGATTTATTAATGATTGAGACATTGATCAGGGCCATTGATGAGTTTATTTTGGCCGACCGGTGGAACCGTGATGGCATGGCATGGAAAATCAATTCCGACATGCGTAATCAGCTAAAATCAAATGCGGATGTCCTAGTGTCAGTCTGGCAAGAACGTGTGGAGAATTTTTCAAACTCAGGTATCAATGTCCCTGTGTCGCTTTATTTTACTTCTCCCTCTGATTTGACAGAAAATTTCCAGCCCGTCTTTGCGGGCATGCTGATTGGCCAATGGCTGTCGCAATCCAATCTTGACCAGCTTATTGATCAGGGTCGAGCGGTAAATTTTGAAAGTGATTTTTATTTATTGCCACAGACTTACGCCTTTAGAAAAATTAGCAGCGCAGACCGACTTCGACAATTTAAAGCCGTACGCATATTAGAGGTTATATCAAAATGAATATCGGGCTCTATAATTATCTTATTGGCGTTTCCCAGTCGGTTTTGATCGGGGTGGTCCTTCTTTTTATAAGCACGTCTTCATTTGCTACCGAACAAGATACTGAAGAATTATTTATTGGTGATTACGCCCAGCCTGATCCCGAGGCTAAAAACCTTATCGCTGCAGGACGTGTCTATTATTCTACACGTGAATATCAAAAGGCTGAAAAGCTATTTCGGGATGCTGTAGAGCAGGAACCGCTTTACTGGCGCGGGTGGAATTATCTGGCGATGGCGATGGATGAGACAGGGCAACAAAGACAAGCCGCCCATGCCTTTGCCAAGGCGATAGAATTGAAAGAAAGATGTGAAGAAGGACTTTTCTTTAATTGCATTAATTCAGAGGTGTTCGAAAAAGAATGGCAAAATTTAGTTTATAATGCTGGAATGTCTTTCCTTAATATCGGGGATTACCCGCAGGCGACAATATTTCTCAATCAGCGGCGGAAAATGTTTAAAAAAAATAACTCTGCCAGACAAATGACAGTCGAATGGCTGGCCATAGCCCGTTTTGCTGAAAGCGATGTTATAACTGCATGGAAAGAGTATAGTGAGTATTTTCATGGTGAACCTTTTCCAAAATTTAACCAAGAAAATCTGTCCACCAAGGCGGCAAAAAATGCACAAAAACCGCCGGCAGGATTTTACAAGCTTTTGCGTGCAGGCATGACAGATTTAAGATTCAGGGCGCGGCAATCCGGTCATTTGTATTATGAGTATTTCCATGCCCAGAATGTCGCACGTGTCGAGGCTCTTAAAGAAAAAGCGATAAGAACTCGTTTCATACCCCGTCCCTATGAGAGCCTTGCATCCCAAGAATATCTGATTGCCCTTTTTCTGAAAACTAAAATTAGTGAGGGTGACGTCTGGAGGCCTGCAAATTCAAAACTTAGTAGAACTCCTGGATTTGTTGTTCATCCGGCGTTGTCTCGATATGCAATTGAAACGGCACGGCTGGCTGAAAAGGCCATTGACCGGAAAAAATACCGGAAAGCCGAAGATTTGTACCGATTGGCACTGGCAACCGACCCTTGGTGGCTTCATGGTCAGATAAATTTAGCCAAGCTAGAATTTATTAATTACGGCAAGTGTGGGCCAGAATATGCTCTGAATTTTATAGAAGAAATGGACGGACTGCAAGTTGGACTAAAACAGTACTATATTGAACAAGCTTATATCAGAAATGAATTGCAATCTATGCAACGTATGTCGCAGGATATTTGGGCGGAGGCCAAACAAAGTGGCACAACAAAACTTGAAGGATGGTGTGATATTCCTGGGTTCAGTACCATTCGCCCAGACATAGAGGTGCGGTGATTTAGAGGTTAAACTCGAGAATGATTAAAGGAGAAATTAAAATGCCAAGACCTACCATAAATAAAGCCTTGCATTTGGTTTTAGGTACAATGCTTTGTTCGTTTCTTTTGGGCATTGAAGCGCAGGCACAATATGATGTCGGGCCGGGAGAATGTGTTCAAAGATCCGGAACCTGCGGATCATCTTCCAGTACTGGTGATAGTTCATACACGCGCACTTATGTTGATCCTTATATTCTGGAAGAACGCCGCCGCGTACGAGAAGCCAAGGCCCAGGAAAAACGAAGGGTTCGTGCCGTACGAAAAAAAACCGAACAACTTATAAAGGGATAACTTCTAGGCAGCGCCTTATGCGTAAATCCATAGGAGCGGATCTTTTTAGAATTGGCGGTAGGGATAATGCTCATGTGACTTGTGTAACGTATGAAAAAATCTCCGGCTTTGGTGGGGAAATATTCGTACCTGGTGGAGATTTTGGTAATATTGCTCTACTGCGCCCTATTAACCCAACATTACATGAAACAAAAATTGCCTCCGAACAGCTGGAAAAGGCCGGAGCAATCCTTGAGTTCATACAGTCGAGCCAACGGTCGCGTGAGGATATTGCTCTTCTTGCTGATCAGGCGGCACAAATTATGACCTGAGGAAGGTCTTACGTCCAGGTGACTGTTGGGAGATTGTCTTACAAAAACGAACAGTATGCTGCTCAACAGGTGACCGATTTGACTCTTCTCACCAAATCATTAAAAACCACACAAATTAGCCTTCGAAAGAGCGAGAAAGAACGGGCAATAATTTTAACAAAGGCGAAAAAGGACATATATGAGCTGGCGGGACTTCAAGTGAAGATATCAGAAGCTAAATCCAAACAAAAGAAGGAGCGGTTGCAAAAAAGATCGCAAGAGCTTGCCAATAATCTTGATGATTTTGAAAATGCGTATTTTACCAAGGTCAAGGAAGAGAAAAAAATTGAACAAAAAGGTGTTAATACGGCCGCGCAACTCAAACATAAACTCGAATGGGAATTAGGCGCGCCTATTTTAATTGATGTTGATGGCAATGTTATTTCCAAATAAACCTGTCTTGGGAAACAAAGGAATTATTATGATTTTCAGGCAGGCTATCATTATTTTATTTTCAACCTTTATTGTTTTCGTTTCTTTTTCTTCGGCATCCGCTCAGCAAAACTATTGCCCTGCTGACTATACATTTATCGGTTTTAAAGATGAAATTCAGGGAAATACAATTACCAGACATCCGTTATGTAAAAAAATAACGGACATGGTCGAGGACATGCGTTGGCCTACCAAGGCCAAAGCAACATTCCTGCTCGGCGTGTTAATGGCCGACCGCGGTAATTATGACAAAGCCATTACCTATTTTGAAATGGCTCTAAGGACAATCCCTCACGATACATGGATAAAGTCAACTCTTGACATTATCAAAGACCAACAGGTCAAGCAGGCTGTTCGCAAGGGGTTTGGCCCTATCTCCAGAGGCGTGATTGCCCAGGATATTCTTGGATCTTTGCCAAAACATGCACGCGACAGAGTGTTGATGGCTATGTCGAGAGTTGATGTTGGCGATTATAGGGGCGCTATGGTTTTTTTGGACCAAGCGCGAGAAACCGTACCGAAAAACAAGAAGCTACAGGATGTTAAAGTCTATATCAGCCGGTTATATGCTCAAAAACAGGGGCGTGAATCAGCGCTTAGCTATCTGGAAAGGGCTCGTCGCGCAGCAAAAGTCCGAGCAAATGGACGCCGAGACGCGGCCTGGATGATTGGCTTGCATATATCCAATTATGGTGACAATAAAACTGCCGCCAGTTATTACAAAGAGGCGCAGGAGGGGTTCGCTCCCGATAGCTATCACTACCGCCTTTTGGACCAAATGATTTTAAATCCTGAGCAATTTAACCCAGCTCCGGAGTTTTCTATTTATCAATCAAAGACAGATGCCATCCTCGATGCCTTACAGTATGGTGATAGTAATTGGAAGAAAAGTATTAATTATCTTACTGTCGCTTATAAAGCAGATCCTGGAAATATGCTCGTTCTTGATGCCCTCAATTACGTTGAAGCTATGAGCATCTATCCTAGTAATCGCTAGCATAGTTCCGCTCTGGGCACTGTTAGTGGAAAATTATATAGATCTAAAAACGGCATTTTCAGAGGAAAGTTAGTAGTTTGTAAGATTTGATTTTGCCCTGAGTTTTTGCTGCAATTTGCCTCCATTCGGCCAAAGCCAAACCCCGGCATTTCTTGAAAATGTCTCCGCGGCTTAATTGCCGTTCATGATTAAAGTAAGGGGCTGTCCCAGATAGCGCATAATTATTTGTTATAGAGGACGGTATGAGGAAGAGCCGATTAAGTCAGTATAAACAGAGGCGTTTAGTTGAGCATTTTGTTGCTGGGACTACGGCGCGTTGTGCCGCCAAGTTATGCAGTGTTAATCGTAAATCTGCTGCCTATTATTTCCACCGCTTGCGCGAGATTATTGCCTACGAGTTGGAGCGAACTGAACAAGAGGTTTTTGCAGGCGAGATCGAAGTTGACGAAAGTTACTTTGGCGGCAAGCGTAAAGGCAAGCGCGGACGTGGTGCAGGTGGTGTGCGTAGCCTCCCTCCTGGAAAAATCCCAGTGTTTGGGCTGTTAAAGCGTGGCGGCAAGGTCTACACCAAGATTATATACCCCATCATTGAGCGCAAGGTTGTCCCTGATAACATCGTTTAAAGCGACTGCTGGCGGGGCTACAATGTGCTGGATGCGTCCGAGTTCAAACACTACCGGATCAACCATTCAAAACTGTTTGCCAACGGGCATAATCACATCAATGGTATCGAGAATTTCTGGAACCAAGCCAAGCGTCATATGCGTAAATTCAACGGTGTACCAAAGGCCCATTTTGGCCTATTTTTGAAGGAATGTGAGTGGCTAATTAATAACAGTGACCCACTGACTCAAAAAAGGCTGTTAAACCAGTGGGTTAAGAAGTATTTGACATAGTTATCTTGGACAGCCCCATGTTTAAATTCCCCTGCACACAAATGATTATGTGGGGTTAGGGTTTTATTTACGCGCTATAATTGCGATAAATTCTGTAGAGTGGAAAGGCGCCATACCCTTTTGCAACATTTACCGTTCCCACATATTCTGCACTAATATCGCTATCAATATCTAACATCAACATCGCCGCAAAGGCTTCTGTTGTATAAATGGCCCCAACGGGAGTGATCGGTTCGATACGGGCGGCGCGGGACACGGCTTCGCCAAAATAATTTTTCTTCTTCAATACGGGGTCATACAAACGGTGTGTAACTCCGTAATGTAAGCTAATACGGATTGGCAAATGCAGGGGCGTATCAGGGTCGTGTTCATGTGTTGCTGTCAAGGCGGATTGTAGAGCAAGAGCGCTTCGCGCCGCCAGTTGCGGCGTGCCCCAGACGGCAAAAATACCGTCGCCCCACGTGTTCATAAAATCTGTTTGCGCTTCGTCTGTACCAATAATATCTGCGATCACGGAAAGGGTATCATTGGCAAAGCCCAATAATTCAGTATCCCCTAGTTTTGAGAATCCTTTAAAATCACCAAATAACATGGCCACATTGGCTCTGCTCTTTTCAGTGTTCATATCAGGGGCAACGACACCCGACTGAAGCGGTTGCTTTTTTTCAGGGTTCTCTATTTTTGCTTTGGCCACCTTTTTATGTGTACGCCCCAAGTCGGAAACATCAACAATATGTTGATCATGCCCCAATCGTTCCCATTCTTTAATGTCAACTGCCGTGCCTGCTGGGAAGCTGGATTGCTTTTTATCCCAAATGGCCAGTTGAGCAGACGCGCCTGCAATATGCCTTGAGTGCAGCAAGGAGAGCCCCATTGCCAATTTTGCTCCAAGGTCAAATAAAATATCGTCACCCATATAAGATTGATTGGTCAAATAAGTTACGGAACTAGCGCGCTCCATACATTTATGAAAGCGGGTTGTCCAAGTTTCGCCTGAAACCTTGCCTGTAGCTTCGCCCTCCCCTTGCGCCGATGAAACCGATACATCTACGAACTCATCTTTGTCAAAGGGCAGAACAACATGCAAATCGGCTCCGATTTTTAAGAGATGTTCCGCGATTAAAATATCGGAACCACTTGCCAGCGCCCCAAAGCCGGCACCCGGTTTTATCTTGTCAATAGCAGTGATAATTCTTGAATTTAATTCCGCTTCATTCTCGGCCACAATACGCCCATTTTTTCCAGGTGCCGCAATCATATGGCCCGTATAGTGTATGGTAGGTTTTGGCCTAAGAGGTCTTAAGATTTTAAAAGTCTGCCCCTTCATCTCAAGCAATTTTCTTAACTGTTTAAGCGTTGACGCCTTATCTGATAGGCTGGTGTCTTTAAAAGTGGCGGCCTGTTCTATGGATGTTTTTGCACAGTTAAAATCCCCAAGAATAATATAAGCTTCCGCAAGTGTGGCGTGCTCCCAATATCCCATATCTTGATTGTCAGCCGCAGCGCTTAAAGCTGTGTCAATGATGTCACCAACAATCCTTTGCGCTTTTTTTGAATTGCCATTTAGATTTGCCAGCGTTGCGGCGTTAATACCAGGATAGCTATTTTGCGTATCAATATAAATACGTTCATAGGCACGACCCGCAGCATCCAGAGCAGCATGTCTAAGCTCTGGCGGCGAAGCAAAGGCCGTATCTTTCAACAAACGGGCCTGGAGAGTACGCGAGTCAATATCGGTTTCTATGTCGAGTTTAAGTTCTTTATAGCGCTTCGTCGCCTCATGAATTGAACCAGACCTTGCCATGAGAAGTATGGTGAGGTGCCGCAATTTTGGCGGTAATTCTAAACCAGCTTCATTATATTTCGTAATGTTTTCTTCGGCATAATCTATAGCAGCAAATAACTCGCCGCGAGCATCTAATTCTCTGATTGTGGATATTATCTTATCATATTGTTCATCAGTAATCATAATTTGAGTGTGCAAAAAATACAATCAGTGTCAATACGCGAGTGTAAATAGATATGTTGTTGACGACAATTTGAGGGATCAAAACGCCTCGCCAATATTGCGGATAAATCTTAATTTCAAAAACGATTGTATTTGTTTAGTGTATTTGTTACACGCAAAACGTTATGGCAGATATATTTATATCATATAAGCGGGAAGAAGCCGACACAGCAGAAACACTTGCCAATACATTTGAGCAATTAGGGTTTTCAGTCTGGTGGGATGTTGGCTTGTTGGCGGGCGATGAGTTTCGGGAAGTAATTCGCGAGATGATTGACAAGAGCAAAGTCGTGATTGTTCTTTGGAGTCCGCTTGCCGTCTTGTCAAAGTTCGTTGTTGACGAGGCGACACACGCCCAACGGCTGGATAAATTACTGCCTGCTTTATTAGAATCTTGCGAACTTCCTTTTGGTTTTGGCAGTCACCACGCAGATAGCCTAGAAGAATGGGATGGGCAGATTAACCACAAGGGGTTTTCTCGCCTCTTGCAATCTGTCGAACGAAAAATTGAAAAAAAGGCGAGATTTGGCGGCATACAAGGTTCATCGCCAGCCCAAAAAGCGGAGATGGCCGCGTTCCAAACCGTTGCTAAACTGGATTCAAAGCAAGCTTGGATCAAATTTTTATGTGATTATCCGGGAACATCTTTTCGAGGCTTTATCGAAACCCATATTGGGGAGACGGTTGCCATGGATCAAAAACCTGCCGCCCTTAAAAAACCCAAATCTGCTCCGAAGCCTAAGCCAGAAGCAAAAGTTGAAGACAAAAAGGCGGCAGAGCCTGCCCCTAAGAAACAAAAGAAATCCAAACAGAAAAAACCTAAGCAAAAGAATACGCCAGTCTACCCATCTCAAGACCTTGGCGGTGATAAAAGCAATAAGGGCATGTTATTTGGTCTCGCTGCCGTTGCGGCCATTGCCTTAGCGGCTGGTGGGTATTTTATGTTTGGCAAAGAACCGACAACAAATCCAACCCCGCCAAGGCAACAAGATCGACCGATTGCGGCCACCGATAATTCGGCGTGGCAAACTGCTACAGCGCGAAATACGCTTTATAGTTATGAAAATTATTTAAAAGCAAACCCAAGAGGTGCCAATAGAAATGGAGCGCTTCGTAAGATTGCTGAAATTAAACAGCTTGTTGGCACCAGCGACGACGAAGCCTTTGAAAAAGCCTCGCAACTTGGGAGCGCTGTGGCTTTTGGTGCCTATGTGCGCCACTACCCAAATGGCAAACATATAGCCAGTGCCGATAAGAGCTCTTGGGTGTCAGCCCTCGGTGACAATAACCGCTCGTCATTTCAGGCCTATCTCACCGCGTTTCCAAATGGGAAATATCAGGCTGATGCCAATAAAAAACTAGGTCGGGCTGCAAATAGCAATCCCCGCCCTCAAGCTGTACTCCCGCCTCAAGCCAAAGACTGTGCAAATTGCCCTGATATGGCGATCATACCAACGGGCCAATTTCGTATGGGCGACCAACAAAACGGCGGCGATGAAGACGAACGTCCGGTGCGAACGGTGCGCATTACGAAATCATTTTCTGTGTCCAAGTACGAAATTACATTTGATCAATGGACGGCGTGCGTAAAAGACGCAGGATGTAGATATATGCCGTCCGACAATGATTGGGGTAAAGGTCGTCAACCCGTCATCAGTGTGAGCTGGAGCGATACGCTGCAATACATAAACTGGTTAAACGGTATAACGGGCAAGCAATATCGACTGTTAAGCGAGGCCGAGTGGGAATATATCGCCCGTGCGGGTTCGGCAACAAAGTATTTTTGGGGCAATTCAGTGGGCTCGGATCGCGCAAATTGCGCAAATTGCGGCTCAGAATGGGATGAAGAACAACCCGCACCCGTGGGATCATTTGCGGCTAATAAATTCGGCGTTTATGACATGCACGGCAATGTATATGAATGGGTTCAAGATTGTTGGCATAAAGACTATAACGGCGCGCCCAAAACAGCCAACGTGCACAGAGGTGGGGATTGTGACTACCGCATGGTACGCGGCGGATCATTTGATATTTCCGCTAAAGGCATGCGTTCCGCAAACCGCACGAAATTCAAACCTGGCTTTCGAGACACCATAACTGGCTTTCGCGTGGCCCGCACGGATTAACATCTATATCTACGGATATCTGACGATCAGAGAGAGTTTTATCTCAAACATTAGGCGGGTTTCATTAACCATATATGTTAACTATAACATGTACTTATTACCACTTTAAGGCGGTGTGCTCTTGACAATCTATCAAACTTTAGTGTATTCAACAAAATTGATATTTACTATTTATTAACCACGGGGCTAAAAATGAAAAAATTTATGTATCTGAGCGTTGCGGCACTGGCTTTCTCTGTCACAACAGCATTATCAACAACAAGTGTAATTGCACAAGAAGCTGAAGCACCAAAACCAACAGGTTGCGACCGCCCAGCCAGCGAAATGACCCTCGAAGAATACGGCAATTGCCAAGTTAGTCTCTTCAAAACCCAAGGGCTTTGGAGCGGTAGTGATTGCATCGGAGATTGTGCTGGCGCACAGAATATGACAATTGTTGAGCCTGTTACAGGGTCTGCTTCTGGAAGCGCTATCGTTATAAGAGAGCCTGTACCACAGCAACAAGCCATGGATAATTACGGCGCAGCATCTCATGTCATTGAGACAGCCTCAACTTTACCAGCAGCGCAACTCGTTCATTCCGCTTCAATTGAAGCGGAGCCAAGAACAGCGGCTGTGTTTTTTAACCTTGGGCGTTCAACCCTACAATCTGCGTCTGAAGCAGAATTGCACAATTCCGCGCAAGCTATGATCAACAACCCAAATTGGAAATTGAACATTAACGGTCATGCAAGTGCCGACGGTGGTCATGTTTCAAATATGAAATTATCATCTCGACGGGCTGCTGCAGTGTATTTGGACCTACTAGAGCGCGGTGTTCCCGCAGAACAACTAGAGTATCGTGGTTATGGATCAACACAATTGCTTGATCCGAGCCGCCCTAATTCTTCGACAAATCGTAGAGTTGAGCTTGTTCTGACATTTACGAGCATGTGATCTAACTCACTACATACAAATAAAAATAACACTCTATAATGAGTGAAGTGATCACTAGTAGTATAAAAATACTGCAAAAATAAAGACTATCCTACTGGTGACCATAATAATAAATGTTGGGGAAATCTCGTCGCTTGTGCGGCGAAAATGGGTGTGCTTGCGCAGGGGGAATGGATGCAGTTTTTCAATGTTGGTCTAGGCGTTATTGTCTGGAGTGCTGGGGCGTTATTGCCTATCAGTGCATTTGCCCAAACGGCCCCAAATGATCCACGTATAAACCGAAGCGGGTCAGAGTCCTTCCAAGCAGGCAATGCGAATATCAACCGAGCGGCAGAATTAAATTGCGCCACCAGTGAAACTGACATTGCGGAAATTTTTGCAAATTCTGTCAACGATAAAAACAACTTTCTCATTCAATCCATCAATTTAGTCGATCAAAATGGAGTGGCAATAGATCTGAAAAGATTTAAGTTTTTGACAGACACCCTCGCCCCCTATACGGGTCGTCAAGCAGATTTGCGCAGTCTTCAGGCTATAGCCATTAAAGCGCAATGCGCCCTACGGGGAAACGGGCACCTCCTCAGCGCCATTCGCGTGCCGCCACAAAGTTTTGAGCGGGCAGGCGCGGATATTGACTTAACGGTTGTGCTCGGCAGAATTGTTAATATTGATTACCGTTACAGCGGGAAAAGTGTATCTGGGAATTTAGATGCAAGCACATTAAAGCCAGCTGAGCGGCGAGCAATTTCCCGCGTAAAGTCGCGGTTTGCTAAGCTAACAGAACCTGGCCCTGAATCCGATATAGATTTAGAACGCTCAGTGCTTCTGGCAACCCGTATTCCCGGCATAACCGTTCGCCCTACTTTGCAAAAAGCGGACGATATGGGTGTAGGCGCAGTGAATTTGGTCGTCGATATTTTTGAATTTGACCGCTTCCAAGGCGATCTTACCATCCTCAATTACAGTCCTAAAACACTGCAACGTTTTGGACCATTATTGCAAGTGATCTCAAACAGCCAATTGGTTGGCGGCGATCAATTAAAGCTATCTGCATACTCATCCATAAATTTTAAAACGCAAAATGTACTGCGCGGCTCTTATGACGTGCCCCTATTTGGCAGTGATTGGTCTCTGAACTTAAACGGCTCTTATGGACAATCAAAACCTGGACAGGGATTGGCAAATATTGACCTTAAAACTGAATCCGTCGTGTTTGGCGCCGAACTAAAATACCCTCTTATTGTCCGCCCTTCCATGCAAACGAATGTATATAGTGGTATGGAGGTGATTAACCAGACATTGGACGTGGTCGGCACTCAAATTTCTAATGATGAACTGTCCATTGCCTATATCGGGGCTGAAGGTCTTTTTGCTTGGAAAAACATGATATCCACCTATGATATTGAGCTTAGACAAGGATTGTCGGGCGTGTTTGGGGCCTCAAAACAAGGCGACACAGACCTCAGCCGTATTGGCGCTAATCCACAAGCCATGGTCACAAGGGGTAGTTTGGATACCAATATCAGGCTACGCGATAAATTCCGTCTACATACCCGTATACTTGGACAATATGCCAAAGACCCGTTATTGGCATATGAAGAATTCGCCGTTGGTAATTTTACCATTGGTCGCGGGTATGAACCGGGACAGCTCTCGGGTGATAGCGGGCTTGGCGGTTCAGTGGAGTTGATATTTGGCCCTTCAAATGCAGGCATGATTGAGACAAGCCTGTTCCCAAATATGAGCGTAGAGGCCTTCGTTTTCTATGATGCTGTCAAAATATGGAATAAAGACCAGTTTTCAGAAGCAGAGCGCTTTGTCGACTCGCAGGGCTTTGGTGTCAATGTTGATTTGACCGAGCGGCTATCCGTTGGTTTCACATATGCATATGCAACGAAAAAGGTGTTTTCCTTTAGTGATAAAGCACCGTTGGAAACACTGCTAATTCGCTCAACTTTTAAGTTTTAATGTCTTGATATTAAGGGGTTTGAAATAATGACAATCAATAAAAAGAGCGTAAAACGACGCTTATTGAGTGCATCTGCTTTATGTGGCGGCGCAATTATGTTTCACCTCTTTGTGGGCGCACCAACGGCACTCGCAGACCCTTTAGGCGGCGTTGTCAGCTCGGGAACCGCCAGTATAGCCTTCGAAGGCACGGGCGGAGTTGTCATAACTCAAACTACCGATAAAGGGCTCATAACGTGGACTGGCGGCTTTAATATTGCCAACGGCGAATCTGCTACATTTATTCATTTAGGCGCAGCAGGAACGCGTTCTGTCACCGTAAACAGAGATGTTACGGGGACATTGTCCACTATTGACGGCTTATTACGAAGCTGTTTGACGGCGGCCTGTTTGGGCGGGGGTGGGAATGGCGGGTCTGTATGGATTATCAATCCCGCTGGTGTGGCCTTTGGTGCCAATGCAATCGTGAATGTTGGCGGCCTTATGGCAACGACGGCTGACATAGCAGACATCGCCGGGTTTGCCACTTCAAACCTACAAAATTTACAATTTGTTGGCAATGCTACTGACGGATCCATCATTGTTGACGCTGGCGCCAATATTACTGGCACTGGCAGTGTCATTGCTCTGATTGCGCCGACTGTACGTTCAAGCGGTACAATTACCAACCCAGGCGGCGATGTTTTGATGGGGAGCGCCCAAAGTTTCACCATTTCATTTGCCGACGCAGTAGCTGCACCCTCAACATTAGAGCTGTTTTCTTACCGCGTTGACGCGGCCTCTACATCTGCGGCGGGTCTCGACGTTAGCGGTGATATTTCATCAAATAAATTCTTTGGCTCCGTTGTTTCAACCGTGGATTCCGTACTAAATGTCGACGCAAATATTACGGCGACAGCAGCCATTGCCGACGGTACGGCTATTGTTTTGGTTGGCGGCGGTGATTTCGCCAATGGTGTCACAGCCGACCCTGTAACGGTTGTAGCCGGCCCAGAAGTTAACCTAACCATCAACGGCATGTCTGCCACTGGCTTGGTGGCGACTAATGGGGACGCCTTACTCATTGGCAGTAATGTCAATATTAACGACACTCTAAATATTGCCAATGAACTCGACATTAGAGCCATTGCTGGAGATGTAGTCGTCAGTGCAGATGCCATAAAATTTCATGACATACAAGCAACCAGCAATATTAACATCAACGTTGCTAATGATATAACGGGCGGCGGCACGCTCAATGCGGGCGGCAATATCACCACAAACAGCACGGGTTCAAGTGTATTTGGCGCGCAAACTGCCACTGGCTTTATTACGGCCACAGCTGGCACCACCTACACATCTGGCCTGATGACCAGCGGAACCGCAACCCAAGTCACCGGCGGCGGAAATGTCACCATAGCTGGGGCCAGTTCAGGCTCCACACTTAATGTTGTATCCAACACAGGCGATGTGAGTTTTACCGCAAATTCCACTTCCGTTGGTAATACCACACTCACCTCAACACTGGGCAGTGTCACAACACAAGACGTGGCGGCTACAGGCGGTAATATCATCCTTATGGCAGCGACTGGTATTGGCGGTGTAAACTTAAACGCCAGTGGTAATATCAT
>JAESQI010000076.1 GCA_016765255.1 Robiginitomaculum sp.
TCTCGCCTTCGCCACAGCGGCACGTAAATTAAAACTTTCAACCATCGGATTTTTACAATTCATCGGCCCGAGCTTGCAATTTCTAACGGGTGTGTATTACGGCGAAACTTTATCGCCTGCGCATTTGCTATGCTTTGCCTTTATTTGGAGTGCGGTTGCGCTGTTTATCGTCGATGCCATTCGTCCAAAAAAGCGCTTAGTCTAATTTCCGAGCTTTCCCTCTGCCCTTCACCAATGCTTTGATCATGCCGCGCATTGTGCGGACTTCTTGCTCGGTCATATTTGCGCGGATAAATGGGGCGCGGATATTGCGTTTCATCAAAGAGCTTTTTTGCTCTGGATAGAAGAATCCCGAGCTTTCTAACTCAGTTTCCAAATGCTCCATCATCCGCACGAGGTCGTCCCGTTTTGCAGGGTTTTGTTTCATATCCTCAAACATAGGCGGCAGAAGTTCCCCTGCGCTCTCTGCCCAAATATAGGAAAACACGCCGACAGCTTGTGCGAGATTGAGAGATTGGAAAGCAGGATTGATCGGATAGGTAATGATAACGTCGCTCAAAACCACATCATCATTGGTTAGGCCCGCTTTCTCTGGGCCAAACAAAATACCAGTTCTTTGCCCTTGCGATTGCCAAGAGCGAAACTGCCCCCCAGCTTCCTGTGTCCCCATGACAGGAATTTCAAGCTCACGTCTACGGGCTGTCGCCGCCATCACATACTGTAAATCCGCTATTGCATCCGCCGTTGTCGCGTAAACTTTCGCCGCCTTCAAAACCGGAATAGCCCCCGCAGCCATAGCGTCTGCAGCAGGATTAGGCCAACCGTCACGGGGCGCAACAAGGCGGAGTTCTGTTAGGCCAAAGTTCAACATAGCCCGAACGGAACCGCCAATATTTTCGCCAAGTTGCGGCCTGACAAGAATAACAACAGGCGGAGGCATCTGGCCCGATTGTTTTGGCACAATGCGCCCAAGTTGATCTTTTGTGGTTTTTCCCATTTTGTACTGTGATCACTTTCTTATAATATTCGCAAGCTTTGACTTTAAATCTTGTGCAAGTGTGCTAAGAGACGTCAAACTATCTAATCAACTTTTTCAAAGACTAAAAGAGGCAATTATGGCTAAGATCAAAGTAAAAAACCCGGTCATCGAACTCGACGGCGACGAAATGACCCGAATTATCTGGGATATGATTAAACAGCGCCTGATTTTGCCCTATCTTGATATTGACCTTCACTATTATGACCTCGGCATGGAAAGCCGCGACGCTACGGACGACCAAATCACCATTGACGCCGCGAACGCTATCAAAAAACATAATGTAGGTATTAAATGCGCTACCATTACTCCAGACGAGCAACGGGTTGAAGAATTTGGCCTCAAAAAAATGTGGAGATCACCAAATGGTACAATCCGCAATATTCTCGGCGGCGTAATTTTCCGCGAGCCTATTGTTTGTAATAATGTGCCGCGCCTTGTCCCCGGCTGGACGCAGCCGATTGTCATTGCCCGTCACGCTTATGGCGACCAATACAAAGCCACAGATTTCCTCGTCCCCTCCAAAGGCAAGCTCACCATGAAATGGGAAGGCGATAACGGGGACACCATAGAGCACGAAATTTTTGATTTTCCATCCTCAGGCGTAGCGATGGGCATGTATAATCTGGACGATAAAATCGAAGACTTTGCCCGCGCTGTACTTAATTATGGCCTCGTCCGCAAATGGCCTGTCTACCTATCAACAAAGAACACCATCTTGAAGGCCTATGATGGGCGTTTCAAAGACAAATTCCAAGAAATTTACGATACAGAATTTGCGGAGCGTTTTGCAGAATTTGGCGGCGAATATCAACATCGCCTCATTGACGATATGGTGGCCTGTGCTATGAAATGGAACGGCGGATATATCTGGGCCTGTAAAAACTATGACGGCGATGTGCAGTCTGATACAGTTGCCCAAGGCTTTGGCTCGCTTGGTCTGATGACTTCATTCCTCATGACACCTGACGGCAAAACTATGGAATCAGAAGCCGCCCACGGCACGGTGACCCGCCATTACCGCAATCACCAAAAAGGCCTCTCAACCTCGACAAATTCAACCGCCTCTATCTTTGCATGGACACGCGGCCTCGCCCACCGTGGGAAACTAGACGACAACCAAGCCCTGGTTGATTTCGCCGAAGGCCTAGAGCGTAGCACCGTCGCCACAATCGAAGGCGGACAAATGACCAAAGACTTAGCCCTTCTCGTTGGCGACAAACAAGGCTGGCTCTCCACAATGGGCTATCTCGAAGCCATCGCCGAAAATTTTGAACGGGCAATGGCATAACAAACATAAAACATAATCTCCGCCTTAACCAAGTGACACTTGGGGCGGTTGATATGGTGGCGTGTGTTTTATTTTATCAAAAGTTGGGCCTGCGCCTCATTGTTGATAGCGTGCCTCGTTATTGTCGGTTTGAATTTCCTGAGACGGGAGACGGTGAACCTGCGACGCTCTCTTTACATGAAGTGGCGAGTGATTGGCGGGCTGCCGCCGATTGGCCGTTGATTTATTTTGAAGTTGATGATCTTGATGCCTATCTCAAAGACGTAGGGCTCACCCCTCTTGCCCCTGCCAAAACACAAAACTATCTCTGGCGAGAAGCAGACATTCTCGATCCGTCAGGTAATAAAATACGGCTTTATCAAGCAGGTGAGAACAGACGTTTTCCACCATGGCGCGTGCGTTAAAGTTTTACTTAAACGGTTGTTCCCATTTTCCAAAATCGTTTTGTCGCCAATAGGCAGTCACCAACCCATCGTCCTTGGCCTGTTTCCAGCGGGTGCGGGCGATGGTTTTATCCTCATCGTCGGCACCGTTTAAAATGGTGATGCACCTTTTGGCAGAGCTGACATCGCCCATTTCCGCGCCGCCAATCAGGAGGATGACATCTTCGCCGCTTAAGCTTTGTTTATCTACGCTCAATAATATTGGCTGGGCGTCTGCAAGAGGTTCATCGTCTCGCCCATGCGGTAAAAACCCGTCTTTTTTATATGCCCAAAGGTAATCATCTAAGCGCTTTAGTTCTAACGGAGCTTCCCCTAATAAAGGGCCGATTTTAACCAAGGCCCGCCACTTATTCGCGTAGGTTTTTTCCAAAAGTTCAGGCAGAATTTGTTCAAGAGAGCTTTGTTCAAGGTGGTAAAACCAGTGTTCTACCATATTAGCCCTCAAAATTATCAGCAACCCAACGGTTCATCAACCGAGCGCCATACCCTGTTGCCCACGCAGGTTCGCGGGGGTCAGCACTTTTAGCCTTCCACGCCGTACCTGCAATATCAATATGGGCCCACGGGACATCGCCAACAAAGCGTTTGAGGAGTTGCCCCGCCGTAGTCGAACCTGCAAGCCGGCCACCAATGTTTTTCATATCCGCATTTGGGCTATCTAGGAGCTTGTCAAAGGTCGGATCGAAGGGCAAGCGCCAAACTTTTTGCGTCGAGGTTTCCGCCGCCGCGTCGAGTTGCTTGGCCACTTCGTCTGAACTGGCAAATACGCCCGCATATTCATGACCAAGCGCCACAA
>JAESQI010000077.1 GCA_016765255.1 Robiginitomaculum sp.
ACCGCCCTGGACGACATCCCGGTTCTGGCTGTAACAGAAGACGAGGAATTCGACCTAAAACAAGGACGGGTAATCCTCGTTCACCCTAGCAAATTTGCTGAACTTAGGGCCAGTTTCCGCCCCCGACACATCGGGGATTTGGACGCCAGTCGCTACGTTTTAGCAAAACAGGGCGAACGCTGCATTGCTCTTTGTGAAGCACGCGCCGGGCACTTACGCCCCAAGCGCGTATTTAATATTTGATGATAGAAAAAAGGAAATACGATGTCGATCACTCCCCAGCGCAAATCCGCGCTCGTAGCTGAATACGCCCAATCTGAAGGCGATACAGGTTCACCAGAAGTACAAGTTGCGATCCTCACCGAACGCATTATTAATCTGACCGAACATTTTAAAACCAATAAAAAAGATAATCATTCCCGCCGTGGCCTTATGGCTATGGTGAGCCAAAGACGTTCTTTACTGGATTATCTCAACAAGAAAGATAGCGCTCGCTATCAAGACCTAATCAAGAAATTGGGACTGCGCCGCTAAGCGGACATTCCAAAAACCGAGAGGTCGCCATGGGGGCGGCCTTTTCGCGTATCTGGAAACCAATAAGATACGCATTAGTAAGAAAGAGGTAGTTTTAAGTAAAGCGAGGTTTAAATAAACCTTCGCTCCGTGCCAGCGCAAGGTTTTGGCAAAGCCAAAACCGAGAAGCGCGTGAACGGACGCTAAGCTTAGGCTTAGCGGAAATCAAAAATTACCTTTATATGAAAGAAGAAAATATGTTTAATAAACACACAGTAGAAATCGAGTGGGCTGGACAGCCTCTCATATTAGAAACCGGCGGCATGGCCCGCCAAGCAGACGGCGCAGTGCTGGCGACTTACGGCGAAACCGTACTCCTCGCCACCGTATGTGCGGCCCGCAAACCCAACCCGAATGTGGATTTTTTTCCACTCACAGTAAATTTTCAAGAACGTTTTTACGCCACTGGTAAAGTGCCTGGTGGGTATTTCAAACGCGAAGGCCGCCCGACAGAGCGCGAGACACTGATCTCTCGCCTAACCGACCGTCCACTGCGTCCTTTGTTTGTCAAAGGCTTTAAAAACGAAACACAAGTGATCATTACCGTACTCCAACACGACATGGAAAACGAACCTGACGTACTGGGTATGATCGCAGCTTCTGCGGCCATTACTTTGGCAGGCTTGCCGTTCATGGGCCCAATTGCTGCGGCGCGGATTGCCTATATTGACGGTGATTATGTCTTGCAACCAACTTTGTCTGATATGGAAAATTCCGATCTTGACCTTGTTGTTGCAGGTACACAAGACGCCGTGATGATGGTGGAAAGTGAAGCTAAGGAACTTAGCGAAGAAATTATGCTCGGCGCCGTTGCGGCGGCTCACGAAGGTTTCCAGCCTGTGATTGACGCCATTATTGAATTGGCTGAACTTGCGGCCAAAGAGCCTTGGGATTTCACGGCTCCTGATAATAGCGCGCCTAAGAAACTCGTTGCTAAATTGCTCGAAAAAGATATCGCCAAAGCCTATAAGAAAACCGATAAAATGGAACGCCAAGATGAATTACGTCTTGCCCGTGACAAGGGCGCTGAGTTAATTGCTTCTGACGACAACCCTGACGGCATGAGCTCAAATCTATTTGGCGAATGTTTCAAATCTGTTGAAAGCGCGGTTGTTCGTTCATCCGTTCTTAAAACCAAGAAACGGATTGATGGTCGTAAGCTTGATCAAGTTCGCCAAATTGTTGGTGAAGTCGGAATGCTTCCCCGTACACACGGTTCGGCCCTATTTACACGCGGCGAAACGCAAGCTCTTTGTGTCGCTACACTCGGTACATCAGAAGACGAACAATTTGTTGACCAGCTCACCGGCACGATTAAAAACAAATTCATGCTGCATTATAACTTCCCACCCTATTGCGTTGGTGAAGCGCGTTTCTTGCGCGGCACATCAAGACGTGAATATGGTCATGGTAAACTGGCGCAACGTGCTCTCGCTGCTGTGCTCCCGAGCAATGAAGATTTCCCGTATACCATCCGCCTTGTTTCCGAAATTATGGAATCAAATGGTTCGTCGTCTATGGCAACCGTATGTGGTTGCTCATTAGCTATGATGGACGCAGGTGTGCCGCTTAAGCGCCCTGTATCTGGGATTGCTATGGGTCTGATTAAGGACGGCGATAAAATCGCAATCCTTTCTGATATTCTCGGCGACGAAGATCATCTCGGCGATATGGACTTTAAAGTGGCAGGCACATCCGAAGGCATTACGTCATTGCAAATGGACATTAAAGTCGCAGGCATTACCCAAGACATTATGAAAGACGCTCTGACCCAAGCTCTTGATGGCCGTATTCATATCTTGGACGAAATGAATAAAGCCCTCGAAGGTGCTCGCGAAGAAGTTGGTGAATTTGCTCCGCGTATCGTTACCATCAAAATCCCAGTCGACAAAATCCGCGACGTGATTGGGACGGGCGGTAAAGTCATCCGCGAAATCGTTGAAGTTACTGGCGCTCGCGTTAGTGTCGAAGACGACGGTACGATCAAACTTGCCTCTAATGACGCCGCCTCTATTGACGCCGCCAAAGAGTGGATAATTGGCCTTACGGCTGAGCCAGAAGAAGGCGTGATTTATACGGGTAAAGTCGTAAAAGTTATGGATTTTGGCGCGTTCGTCAATTTCTTTGGCAAAAAAGACGGTCTTGTCCACGTTTCCCAAATTGCAACAGAGCGCGTTAATCACCCATCTGATTACGTCAAAGAAGGCGACGAAGTTAAAGTTAAGTTGATGGGCTTTGATAATAGAGGCAAAGTCCGCCTGTCCATGAAAGTCGTCGACCAAGAAACTGGCGAAGAAATTGAACAAGGCAAAAAAGAAGACTAAATACATTTGTCATTCCAGACTTGATCTGGAATCAAAAAATTATAACCCGCACTTGGCAACAGGTGCGGGTTTTTTATTTTGGCAAGCATTGAGTTCGCGGCGGGTTTCTCCTCCATTGCAAACATTATAAAGTAGAATGATATTGTTTAGGTTGGTATTGATTGGGGGATTGCACCGCCCGTTCGGAGCGTCGCTTTACAAACCAATTGCAAGCCTAATGCCATACCCGACAATGGTGAGGGTTAAAAACCCTGCAAGCCAAAGTCCAATAAACCATAGCCATTTTTTATATAGCGGGGGGTTACCTCTCATTAGTGATAACCCTCGCCCGGTTTAACTTTGCCCCTAAACACCCAATAAGAATATCCAGTATACATAAAAATAAGCGGTAAAAATATCACGGCGCCGATGAGCATAAACCCAAGGCTCGAATCAGGAGCGGCGGCCTGTGCCACTGTTACAGCACGCGGGACCACATAGGGGAAAATACTAATACCAAGCCCCGCATATGACAGTACGAATAGGCCCAACGCCAAAGGAAATGGACGGTAGTCATTGCGGCGCTTTAAGTTCACATAAATGCGCCACGCCAGAAGTGCTGCAAGGATTGGCACGGGCGATAAATACAGTAATGTCGGCATTTTGAACCAGCGAGCATATATGTCTGGCGATAAAAACGGCGTCCATAAACTAACAATAGCCGTGAGAACCATCACAATCAGCATGAGTGGCAAAGACATTTTATACAAGCGGTCTCGCAATTCGCCTTCGGTTTTCATGATGAGCCACATCGCACCTAAAAAGGCATACCCAAACACAAGCGCCGTCCCTGTAAACAGACTAAACGGGGTCAGCCAATCAAACCAGCCACCGCTATAGGCACGGCCTTCGACTTCAATACCTTGGACGAAAGCGCCCAAGACAATGCCTTGAGAAAATGTGGCCAACAGAGACCCGCCAAAAAAACCTGCGTCCCATATTTTCTCGTGGGCGGGGTCGCGCCAACGAAATTCGAACGAGACACCCCTAAAAATAAGCCCAAACAGCATAAGGAAAATAGGCACATATAAAGCGGGCATAACAATAGCATAAGCCAAAGGAAATGCCGCCAATAGCCCGCCGCCACCCAAAACCAGCCACGTCTCATTACCGTCCCATACTGGCGCAACGGTGTTCATAGCTGTGCTGCGCTCATCGCCTTTTTTAAAAAATGGATATAAAATTCCGATGCCTAAATCAAACCCATCGAGGATTACATATATCAAGATAACCAGCGCCAAAAGCCCGGCCCAAATTGTTGGAAGATCAAACATTACGCATCCTCCTTATCCGCTTGCGCCGACAAAACGCTATCAAGGCCAATAGGATGGTCGCTGGCTATGGGGGTTTGGCCAGGCGTTGGCGGCGCGGCCATCATCCGCAATATATAATAAATACCAAATCCAAAGACGACAAAATAAACCACGACAAAAATGGCAAGAGATGTGGCCACGGCGGGCACTTCAACAGGAGAGACTGACTCACTTGTCCGCAGCAAGCCGTAAACCGTATAAGGCTGCCGCCCAACCTCCGTCACCGTCCAGCCCGCAATCACCGCGATGAAACCTGACGGGGCCATTAGCACAGCAATTTTATGAAACAGGGATGCCGTATAGAGTTTCTTGCGCCAACGGAGCCATACACTATACAGCCCCATGAGCGCCATGAGCGTCCCGAGGCCCACCATGATCCGAAACGCCCAAAACACAATCAGTGAATTAGGCCTGTCTTCTTTGGGGAACGCTTTCAGCCCGACAACTTCGCCGTCCAGATGATGGGTGAGAATTAGCGACCCAAGCTTGGGAATTTCAATTGTGTATTTGGTTTTTTCTGCTTCCATATCTAGAATGCCAAACAAGATCAGCGGCGCGCCTTTTTGGGTTTCAAAATGCCCTTCCATAGCGGCGATTTTCGCAGGCTGATGCTCCATAGTATTAAGGCCGTGCATATCGCCAATGAAGATTTGCATGGGCGCGACGATGGCAGCCATCCACATGGCCATGGAAAACATAAGCCTTGCGCCTTCGCTTGGTTTATCGCGAAGTAAATGCCACGCGCCAACCGCGTCGACCACAAAAGCTGTGGTTAGATAAGCGGCGGTTACCATATGCACAAGCCGGTAGGGAAAGGACGGATTGAAAACAATTTCAAACCAATTTTCAGGCACAAATTGCCCGACTTCATTAATGCTATATCCTGCTGGGGTTTGCATCCAGCTATTGGCCGACAATATCCAAAACGCCGAAAAGAACGTGCCGATAGCCACCATCAAGGTCGCCGTGAAATGCAGTTTCTTACCAACTTTGGTCAAGCCAAACAGCATAATGCCGAGAAAGCCAGCCTCTAGGAAAAATGCTGACAACACTTCATAGGCAAGCAGTGGGCCTAATATTGGCCCGGTTTTGTCGGAAAACACACTCCAATTGGTACCAAATTCATAGGACATGACAATCCCCGACACCACGCGCATAGCAAAGACAACCGCAAATATTTTTATCCAATATTTAAACAACCGGATATAAATTTGCTTTCCAGTTTTAAGCCACAACCCTTCAAGCACAGCCAGATAGCTAGCCAAGCCGATGGTAAATGACGGGAAAAGAATATGAACCCCAATCGTCCAAGAAAACTGCAAGCGCGCCAATAATAATGCGGTTGTATCTACAGTGTCCATTACGTTTACTCACTTTTTCTAAATGCTAACATAGTACATATACTAACATTCATATAGACTATTTTATAATAGTTCTAATAAAAAAGTGGCTGATTGTTACATGCATACAAGAACCGCTCCAAATGACTACTCCCGCCCCCAAGGCAGTCTACTCCCATTTTAAATATACCAAGCCCGCCTCATACCCCTTGTTGTGCAAAGCCGATCAAGTTTCCAGCGGGGTCTCGGATGTAAATTTCACGTGAACCATATGATGTTTTGTGGTCGGGGATAACGATTTCAAATTGCTCGGCGATTTTTACAATCTGATCAAGTGACTTGGCTTCTAAATATATCACCGAGCGGTTTACCCCTTCTATTCCCACCGGGTTTGTTGCTTTTGAAAACGCAAAGCTTTGATACATCAATTCAATAGAGCCGCCTTGCAAACTGACAAAGCCGAGCTTGTCTTGAAACGGTACGGATATTGTAGCCTCTAGCCCAAACTCTTTCCAAAACTCTACGCAAGCTTCTAGGTCATTGGCCAAAAGCACGGGCGTAATTTTTGTGAACACCATTTGGATCTCCTCCACATTAGCTGAATGGTTTATATTTGCATTTGGCGAGCAAGCACATAATAAAAAGCCCAATCCAAGAGTGGTTATTATTATATTGGTCATATATTTTCCTCACAGATAAACCATCTAATATCATTTATAATAGATTGCACATCATTGCG
>JAESQI010000078.1 GCA_016765255.1 Robiginitomaculum sp.
CCCATCTTGGTGTTTATGCCACGCCAGGGGTTCGCGCCCATTCAGACGGCAACGATGCAACGAGTCCGATTACTGCCGAAGTATATGCTGAACACGGGGTTTGCCCCAAGACCCCGGGTTTGCCGAGGCTTTAGCGGGCGGCGTTACCACCCTGCACATCTTACCGGGTTCGGCCAATTTGTTCGGTGGTCGCGGCATTACTTTGCGTAATGTGGCGTCTCGTACCGTTCAAGGCATGAAACTGCCTGACGCGCCCTATACCTTAAAAATGGCCTGCGGAGAAAATCCTAAACGGGTATATGGCCAAAAAGGCGGCCCTGCTTCTCGTATGGGAAATTTCGCCCATTACCGCAAGAACTGGATCAAAGCGAAGGGGTATGCGGCCAAGCTTAAAAAAGGCGAAATGAAACCGGGTGACCGTAATTTGCAACTGGAAACTCTGGCGGGTGTATTAAACGGCGAAATTCTCGTGCAAATGCATTGTTACCGCGCTGACGAAATGGTGCAAGTTCTCGATATGGCCAAAGAATTTGGCTATAAAGTTTCCGCCTTTCATCATGCTGTCGAAGCTTATAAAATCCCTGATTATCTTAAAGAATCTGGTGCGTGTGCAGCTATGTGGTCTGACTGGTGGGGGTTTAAAATGGAAAGCTATGACGGCATTCGTGAAAATATACCCTTTGTACACGCGGCTGGTGCTTGCGCGATTATACATTCTGACGACGCAACCAATGTGCAAAGGCTCAATCAGGAAATTTCCAAAGCATGGGCCCACGGCAATCGCGTTGGCCTTAATATTTCCAGAGCAGATGCATGGAAATGGATTTCCTCACACCCTGCCAAAGCCCTCGGTATTTCCGAGCAGACGGGGAGTTTAGAAATTGGCAAACGGGCCGATATAGTGATCTGGACGGGCGACCCATTTTCTGGCTATACCAAGGCGGATAAAGTCTATGTAGACGGGGCTCTGCTGTATGACCTCAAGTCGGGCCTCAAACCCATGAGCGACTTTAGAATTGGCAAAATCGGATCGGAGAGATAAAATGAAAACAGGTTTAAAAACTCTTCTAACTGTCTGCGCGTCACTGGCTGTGTTTCAAACAAACTCTTTGGCACAAACCATTATTATTAAAGCCAATAAAGTTGTCACCAATACAAATTTGGGTGTGATTGACGACGGAACCATCTTGATTAAAGATGGTCAAGTCACAGCCATTTCAACCAATGCTAATTATGATAACGACCTGACTATTTCAGGTGATAACTACTGGGTGACCCCCGGCATATTTGCTGCCTATACCAATCTCGGTCTTGTGGAAGTCAACGCAGTTTCGTCAACCAATGACACACGCGCTGGCGACGCGAAGGCGAGTTTAACTTTACGAGCCTCTGATAGCTTCAACCCCCACTCCACAAGCATCCCCGTATCGCGACTTGGGGGCATTACCCACGCTGCCATTGCACCCGGTTCGGGCAAGACCATATTTGGTGGTCAAGGCATGGTGACGTCAACAGATGGGCGGTTAGATTTTGATGACAAACGGCGCTTTATCTTTGTCCAACTCGGCGAAAGCGGAGCGCGCACCGCTGGCGGATCACGCTCTGCATCGGTAGGGTATTTACGTTCGGCATTAAGTGACGCGGCCAATATCTCCACGCGCTATACCAGAAACGCAGATCACGGCGAAGTGCTCAACCGCTACGAGGCTGGTACCCTCAATAAAGCGCTTATCGGACAAATCCCGATCTTGATTGGCGTGGATAAAGCTACGGATATTCTCGGTATACTCAAATTACAAAGAAACCGCCTTGACATTATCATTGTCGGCGCGTCAGAAGGTTGGATGGTTGCCGATCAATTAGCTGCCGCCAATGTTTCCGTCATTATAGACCCATTGGAAAGCCTACCCTACGGCTTTGAAGATTTGGGCTCACGGCTCGATAACGCAAAAATCCTACAAGACGCAGGCGTTAAAATGGCCTTTATGACCCGTACCGCCACAGGTTCTGGGGCGCAAAACATAAGACTATTACCCCAACACGCGGGCAATGCGGTCGCCAATGGCCTCTCATGGGACGCGGCATTTAAAGCCATTACCCTTAATCCTGCGTCCATGTTTGGCAGTAAATTCTTAGGCCAATTACAAGCTGGGCGCAGGGCAAACCTCGTCGTTTGGGACGGGGATCCACTAGAAATTACCAGTACACCAATCGCTATATTCATCGATGGCAAACGCCAAGACCTGACCTCTCGACAAACTGAGTTAAGGGATCGTTACCACCCAAACAATACGGGTAATGCTCTTTATGGTTACCGCCCTTAACCCCTAATCAGGGAGCACCCTTGACGTAGGGACGTTTCTGGCTATGGTGCGGGCAAAATTAACATATGGCAGCATTGTGCGGCCTTTAAAATACAGGTTGCTTGAACTTTTTTAAAACTTCACCGACCGGAAACGCAAGACGCTGACAAATACAAAAGACGAACTTCCATCAGAGAAACCTGATGCAAGCGAAGACGTGAAAATTAGTTTTAAGGAACTCGGGTTTATTCCTGAAATTCTGAAAGCCTTGGACGACCTTGGCTATGAACACCCGACTCCCATTCAAGCTCAAGCTATCCCTGCCGCCCTGCAAGGCCGTGATGTTCTTGGCATTGCCCAGACAGGTACTGGGAAAACGGGGGCATTTACCCTTCCTATATTGCAACGCATGGCAAATGGACGTGCCCGCGCCCGTATGCCAAGATGCCTGATTGTTTGCCCAACCCGTGAACTGGCCGCGCAAGTGGCTGAAAACGTGGAAGAATACGGCAAATACCTAAAAATTAGCATGGCGCTTCTGATCGGCGGTGTCTCCTTCGCCAAGCAAGAAATGAAACTCAACCGAGGCGTTGATGTACTGATCGCCACGCCAGGACGGCTGCTTGATCATTTTGAGCGCGGCAAAATACTCATGACAGGTGTGCAAGCGCTCGTCGTTGACGAAGCTGACCGTATGCTCG
>JAESQI010000079.1 GCA_016765255.1 Robiginitomaculum sp.
CTGCTTTTGCATTTATGTGGGGGCCAGCCCTATCCGCACTGATATGTGCTCGTATTTTTGACAAAGGAAGAATGGTAGACGTGCTAGGTATCACACCCATATTTAATAAATGGATAGCCGTGGCTTGGGGTGTACCAATCATATTGTGCCTCGCCTCGGTAGGGTTTTCCGTGCTAAGCCCCGATGTGCACCTTGTCCCTATTCGTGACAGTTTAGAGCCTATGTTTGCATCCGCAGACAAACCAATGCCCAAATATATTGGGGTCCTTATGGTCGTTAGTGCGCTGACCATTGGTGCGGCCATAAATGGGGTGTTGCTCATCTCAGAAGAACTCGGATGGCGCGGGTATTTGTGGTCTAAAATAATAGGGTTCGGGTTTTGGAAAACGGCATTATTTACGGGTATTATCTGGGGGTTTTGGCATGCACCTTTGATCTATATGGGGCATAATTATCCGGGTATGCCCATCGCGGGTATATTCCTGATGGTGATTTTAACCACGCTAATGTCGCCAATTATTGGGTATATCCGGTTAAGAAATGGATCCGTCTGGGCTGCCAGCCTGTTTCACGGAACGGTCAATGCCGTCGCGGCTTTGTCCATACTACCCTTAAGCGTTCAAACATTCCCGTGGAACGGCATGGTCGGGATTGGTGGTTTCGCCGTTCTCGCCATAGGATGTGTATGGGTGTATTTTGCTCATAAAAAATCACAATTGCCTCTATGATTTGGGTAGACTTTCGCGCTATGAAGCCTTCTCATTTAAGAAAAGGTGCAAGACCGTGTCACACAATCCAAAAAAAGTAGTCCTAGCCTATTCAGGTGGTTTGGATACATCAATTATTTTAAAATGGCTGCAAGAGGAAAAAGGCTGCGAGGTTGTTACCTTTACCGCCGACCTTGGCCAAGGCGAGGAATTGGAACCCGCGCGGCGCAAAGCAGAAGCCTGCGGGGTCAAGGAAATATTTATTGACGACCTCCGCGAAGAGTTCGTTGCTGATTTTGTCTTTCCCATGTTTCGTGCCAACGCTCTATACGAAGGCTTGTACCTGCTAGGCACATCCATCGCCCGCCCGCTTATTTCCAAACGCCAAATTGAAATCGCCCGCATGGTGGGAGCTGACGCCGTGTGTCACGGGGCCACTGGTAAAGGTAATGACCAAGTAAGGTTCGAGCTGGCCTATTACGCTCTTGATCCCGACATAAAAGTCATCGCGCCTTGGCGGGAATGGGACTTAAATTCGCGTACGAAACTCATCGAATACGCAGAAAAACATAACATTGAAATTGCAACCGATAAACGCGGTGTAGCTCCGTTTTCGGTGGATGCCAATTTGCTGCATACCTCATCTGAAGGCAAAGCCTTGGAAGACCCTGCACTCGAAGCCCCCGAATTTGTCTATCAACGAACAGTGTCCCCCGAAGCTGCTCCTGATAAAGCCACCTATATCATGGTTGGGTTTGAACGCGGCGACGCGGTTTCCATTGACGGCGTTGCCATGTCCCCCGCGACTATTCTGACCAAATTAAACGAACTTGGCGGGGCTAACGGTATTGGGCGTTTGGACTTATTGGAAAACCGTTATGTGGGTATGAAATCTCGCGGCATTTACGAAACCCCTGGCGGCACAATCTTGCTGATGGCGCACCGAGGCATTGAACAAATCACACTGGATAAAGGGGCTATGCACCTCAAAGACGAGTTAATGCCGAAATATGCAGAGCTGGTTTATAACGGATATTGGTATTCACCAGAGCGCGAAATGCTCCAAGCCGCCATAGATAAATCCCAAGAATTGGTCACAGGTGAAGTGCGCCTCAAACTCTATAAAGGGAATTGCGATATCGTAGGTCGCACCTCGCCATACTCTCTCTATTCCTAAGAACATGTGACGTTTGAAGAAGACGACGTCTATAACCAAGCCGACGCCGGCGGCTTCATAAAAATCAATGCCCTAAGATTAAGGCTGTTAAAAGCAAGAGACCTTAAGGCTGGGAAAAACGGTTAGGTAAACAGGTCATGTTGTTGCGTAGCCGCTTCTAAATTTGCATTTACAATATCAAGTTCTGTTTGCCCGATCACTAAACAAGTTTTTGCTGTGGACATGCACGATAATTCTATCCCTCTATACATTATTTTCTCTGAATAAGTTTTAGTGGTTATAAAATAATCTGGGGGTTGCAAATTATGCAACTTTACAAATTCTACCATATTATCAGCTTCTCTGATGTTATTTTTTATCCTATCTGACCATTTTACTTCTAATGCGTATGTTGGTTTTTGCGTGCGCTGATCGATAATTACAAAGTCTATCTCCCCGGTTTTCCAACGGGCATATCTACATTCTACATTTGGTAAGCTTTGTAACATTTGTGCAATGACTGCTGTTTCAACTAAGGCACCAAACCTTCTATCATCCTGTTCCATTGCACCAAACAATGCGCAGTACATAGACGGATTTGTAACATAAATTTTAAATGTTCTAGCACGTTTGAACTTTTTTGCATTTATATCAACTCTATCTAAGCGCCTAATCAGAAATGCACCTTCAAAATATTCTATGTACTTTTTAAGGGTTACCTTACTTACACCAGAATTTTTTGAAAGAGATTCAAGCGATACTTCTTGACCAGTATTGTAAACAAGAGATGCAAATAAACGATACATTTCTTGAACGTCAGTTATGCCATATAGACTTGGAAGATCACGTAACAACACTTTGTCTATTATGTCTGATTTCAAATATCTGTCAGGGTTTTGGCGCAATGATTTTGACATAACAATTTCAGGGTAACCACCGAAGGTTAGGTAATTTATAAAACTATCATTAAGGGGTGGTGCGGTCAAAACTGTAGTTCCGATATTTTGAAACTTTACAAATTCTCTAAATGTCAACGGCGGCAAGATAAAATCTGTAAACCGACCTGCGCCTGATTCTTGACTTTTTCGCTTGAGAACGGCTGCTGCTGACCCTGTGACAACAAACTTAATTTCAGGATAGCTGTCCACCAAAGATTTAAGATGAATTTCCCAGTCCTTAAGGTATTGAATTTCATCAAAAAAGATATAGCCGCCACTTTCTTCATCTCCGAAACTATCCAGATACAAGCGTAATAGTTTTTCGAGGGGTTGGCCAATTAGCAAAGGTGTATCAAGCGATGCAAATAATATGTGGTTTGGTTCAACACCACTTTTTAATAATTCCAAAACAGCTTGCTTGGCCATAACAGTTTTTCCGACTTGTCGTGGCCCCATCAAAACCACTGCACGCCGTATATCTCTTTGCCGTACCAAGTGATAAAATGCAGGAAAGAAATCACGTTTTGGAAAATCTTTTTCCAAAACTTTATCTATGCCCGTTTCCCACCATGGATTATCGCGGCGCATACGGTTTAAGAGGTCATTTTCAGATATTTCTAACATTGCAGTTAAGCTAAATTCATTTAGCCTATTTCTCCATAAATTCAACTAAGCATACTCAACTTATCTTAATTGCAACATAATGTCAACTAAGCATACTTAACTATCCTTAACTTTCTATGTGCAACAAATGCCTATAATTACGGCTAACCGGTATATTTTCACCGTTGGTGAGGGCGAGTTTGGCATCACCTTCGCCTGTAGGCACGATTTCGCAAATCGCGTCGCGGCGCACGATATAGGATCGGTGGGTTTGTACATGGGCATTTCCCGCTTCGGACAATAATTCATCCAGTCGCCCGAGCGTCATACGGGCCAGATGGGTTTTGTGTTTGGTGCGTACTTCTACATAATTAGAGGCCGCTTTCGCCCATATAACTTCGTCCGCGCTTAAAAAGATCGTGCGGCCTCCTGATTTGAGAACAATACGCTGATGGGTGCGGGCTTCTTCATGTGTGGCCAGCAATTCCAATCTCAGTTGATTAAGCTGCCGCCCTGTTTGAAAAATAAATAACACCAGAACATAAGTATAAGCATCTTTACGAAATTCATAAATCCACGCCTGTGGGTCGAGTAAGCCAAAATGATAAACCTCGCCAAATAACGAAGGGTAGAGAGCCGTTCGCAATCCGACCATGGCCAGAATATGAACAGCGGAAAAAACAAGGCAAGCCAGTATATGCCCTGTAAAACTCGCCCCAATTCTTTTGCGTACAAGCGGGAATTTCGACAAAGCCATTGGGATCATAAGCATACAAATCGCAATGACAAAATGCGAACTGCCTTGGTCGAGCCATATGTGCAGTTTCCTATCCGCATCGACACTGGCAAGTTCTGTCACTTCCGTACTAGACAGTACAATCCACGACGCCACAACAAATAACAAGACCATCATATATGTCCGCGTGTCCGCTTTGTGGTCGGCGCGTATTTCCGTGTGCGCATTGTTCGAAAAAATATTGATCATATGGCGATCATGCCACGGAAACATCCATATGCCTATAGAGGCTAATACATACCGTCCCTATGTGCCGTGCTTCGTCCCAAAGTTCAGCCACCCATCCCAAATACACGGAATTTGTCCCATCTTACTCGTAAAACGCGGCGCACTACGCATTGTACACATCCACAATAAGGATTTTAAAATGGATATTTTGCAGACCCGCCGCTACGACCTTGATTGGCTCCGCATACTGGCATTTGGCCTACTCATTTTTTACCATATCGGCATGTTTTATGTGAGCTGGGATTTTCACGTGAAAAGCGTACACGCGGGGCCATTTGCAGAGCCACTCATGAAGCTTCTCAATCCGTGGCGGCTCTCGCTCTTGTTTTTTATCTCAGGCGTCGCCATCCGCTTTGCCAGCGACAAACACCCAAATATTATCCGCTTCACATGGCAACGGACATTGCACCTGTTCATCCCGATCGTCTTTGGCATACACATTATTGTTGCCCCGCAAGCCTATTTACAACTCTTGGAAAACGGCGAAATAACCCAAGGGTTTTGGCAATTTTATCCTGACTATTTAAAAGGTAGCACTTCTAAATACTCCATCATACTCCCCACATGGAACCATCTTTGGTATGTTGTCTATTTGATGATTTACACCCTTTTAGTGGCTCCCTTTTTTCGCCCCTTGTCAAAATTCATGTGCGGTAAAGGCGCAAGGCTCACTCAAAAATTATTCGCTGGCAAACGCGGCGTCTTGACACTAACAGTTTTGGGCACATTACCATTTATGATCTATCGTTTCTGGCTTAAACCCATCTACCCTTCTACCCATGCATTTGTTGGAGATTGGGCCAATCACCAACTTTATATTATGATCTTCTTACTTGGATTTTTATTGGCCAAAGACAAGGCTTTCTGGAACGTTGTGAAACGCGCTCTCAAACCTACACTTTGGGCCATATTTTTCATTGTCATGACTGCCATATTGGTTTGGAATTTCGATTTTAAACACAGCGGCAACACATCCTTACAACTCGTTGAGTTTTTCGAAGAAAGAACCCGTAAAACACTTTATGCGTGGCTTTGTATTTTAGCGTTTCTCGGCCTCGCACAAAAATACCTAAACCGCCCAAGCCGTGCCCTTACCTATATGACCGAGGCCATTTTTCCGTGGTATATCCTGCACCAAACCATCATTATCATGGCCGGCTACTCGCTGACCCGACAAGGCTTATCTGTTGGGGTAGAATTTATATTGGTCACATTGGCTACAATTGCGGGATGCGCAATCGGAAACGAGTTTCTCATCCGCCGCTGGACATGGATACGACCTTTGTTTGGCCTCAAAAGGAATGCACTAAAGCCTTGACCTATACACGCGCTGCTTTATGTATGCTTCCACCTAAAAATGTGAGGCCACTCATGGACATATCCAAAATACCTGTAGGCGTTAATCCGCCAAAAGACCTCAATGTTATTATTGAGGTTCCCCTTGGCGGTGAACCGATAAAGTACGAAATGGACAAAGAGAGCGGGGCTATGTTTGTTGACCGGTTTCTGTATACGGCCATGCGCTATCCGTGTAATTACGGGTTTATCCCGCACACTTTGTCGGATGACGGCGACCCGACAGATGTTTTGGTAGTTGGTCAACGGGCCCTGATGCCGGGCTGTATTATTCGCGCTCGTCCCGTTGGTGTGTTGTTAATGGAAGACGAGGCGGGGTTTGACGAAAAAATTATCGCCGTGCCCCATTCCAAATTGACACCTTATTATGACGATGTGAAAACCTACCGCGACTTACCCCAAGTCTTGCAAGACCGCATCCCGCATTTCTTTGCCCATTACAAAGACTTGGAAAAAAATAAATGGGTTAAAGTCATTGGTTGGGACGGGCCAAAAAAAGCCGAAGAGCTTATTATGGCTGGTGTGCTGGCATATACAAACTAACACTGGACATGGGCCAATTTGCCACTAAAACATTCGTAACTGAATTCTAGACTTATTTTATCCTTAGGGGGGACACATGTCTGTTGCTGAACTTACGAAACTGCCGCTAATTGTTGGCGCATTTGGGCTACTCGTGGCACTTATTCTTTATTTTGTTGTCAAAAAATATCCAGAAGGAGACGAGGCCGTTAAGAAAATTGGCGACCAAATTCATCTCGGCGCTATGGTGTTCATGAAACGCGAATACAAAATGCTGACCATGTTTTTGCTGGTATTGACTATCATTGTTTGGCTGGCGCTGGGCAAGGAAACCGGTATTGCGGTTATTGTCGGGGCTGTGTCCTCGTCTATCGCAGGTTGGCTCGGCATGTATGCGGCCACCAAAGCTAATGTGCGCACAGCAACGGCGGCCAAAGATCACGGCGCAGCCAAAGCACTCACCGTTGCATTTTTTGGCGGCTCCATCATGGGGCTTTGTGTTGCCGCTCTTGGCCTGATCGGTCTTGGCGGATTATTTATGGTGTATGGTCTGGGCGGCGATTTGTCGGCTGAATCCCTGTCCCATAATGTACACGCGCTTGAAGGTTTTGGCATTGGCGCGTCTTGTGTGGCTTTGTTCTCGCGCATTGGCGGCGGTATCTTTACTAAATCCGCCGACATTGGCGCTGACCTTGTTGGCAAGCTTGAAGTGGGTATCCCCGAAGACGACCCCCGCAATCCGGGCGTCATCGCCGATAATGTCGGTGATAATGTTGGTGATGTTGCTGGTATGGGTAGTGATATTTTCGAAAGCTATTGCGGCGCCATGATCGCCTCTATCGCCATTGCCGCGACTATGGGCAGCACGACATTGATGTTCTTGCCTTTGGCACTTTCAACGATTGGATTGATCGCATCTATCTTGATGATCGGTGTTGTTAAGATGAGCTCCGGTGCGGCTCCGGCGACAGCACTGCGCACGGGTACATTGGGTGCGCCGGTTATCTTCTTGGCGGCGGCTTATTTCATGATGCAAGGCATGGGTATCGAAACAAAATACTGGTGGGCCGTGGTTTGCGGTGCGGCGGGCGGCGTGGCCATTGGCCTTATCACCGAATATTATACGGGCGGTAAGCCTGTGCGTAAAATCGCCAAGTCCGGCGAGACCGGCCCCGCGACCGTTATGATAA
>JAESQI010000080.1 GCA_016765255.1 Robiginitomaculum sp.
TCAAATCTTTCCAAAACTCTGGACAAATATTTGCAAAATAAAATGTGCATTTAATTGAAAATCTCATCAATAGCACCTTTGCAAACGGACTCTATTAGTCTAGTAAGCCGTAATATTGGGAATCATACTTTTTCGCGCCGCATCGGCGATAGAAATTCACACTCTTTTTAAAGGGAACGCATTGTGAGCACGGCATTACCACAAGAGATTACAAAAACATCAAACCGAGGCCTTGGTATTTCAGGTTTCGAGCAACACACTGGATTTCACTGGAATTGGACACCCGCACGATTTTACGAAGCGGCTATTGCTAAAAATGAAGGCAAAGTCGCTAGTGGCGGCGCTCTTGTTGTAAAAACGGGCTTGCACACAGGTCGGTCTGCGAAAGATAAGTTTATAGTACGCGACGCAGAAACAGAAAATACGGTTTGGTGGGACGAAAACGCTTCCATGACACCAGATCAATTTGCACTGCTACGGGATGATTTTTCTAACCATATGGACGGCATGGAATTATACGCTCAAGATACATTAGGGGGCGCAGATACAGACCATCGTGTATCCGTCCAAATCGTGACTGAATTTGCGTGGCACGGTCTATTTGTGCATCATTTATTGCGGCAACCAAACCATGAAGAACTCGCCAATTACCACGCAGAATTCACAATCATCAATCTTCCAAGTTTCAATGCAAACCCGAGCCGTCACGGCACCAATTCTGAAACGGTTATTGCGGTTAATATGCTCGAAAAGCTCATTCTCATAGGTGGTACATCTTATGCTGGCGAGACGAAGAAATCAGTCTTTAGTATTTTAAACTACCTTCTCCCTGCCAAGCGGGTCATGCCGATGCATTGTTCCGTTAATGTCGACGATAATGACAATGCAGCCGTGTTTTTTGGCTTGTCTGGCACAGGTAAAACCACATTATCTGCCAACCCAGACCGTACACTGATCGGTGATGATGAACATGGTTGGTCTGAGAATGGTTTATTTAATTTCGAAGGCGGGTGCTATGCCAAAATGATCAAATTATCGCAAAAAGCCGAGCCAGAAATTTATGCCACAACAAAAATGTGGGGCACGGTTTTAGAAAATGTTGTCATGGACGAAACCACACGTGATCTTGACCTCGACGATAATAGTCTCGCAGAAAATTCAAGGGGCGCTTATGACCTCACGGCAATACCAAATGCAAGCCTGACTGGTAAATGCGGGCAGCCTAATAATGTTATCATGCTAACTGCGGATGCATTTGGCGTACTTCCCCCTATATCCCGCCTTACACCTGCCCAAGCCATGTATCATTTCTTGTCTGGTTATACGGCCAAAGTAGCGGGTACGGAAAAAGGGATTACGGAACCAACCGCCACATTTTCGGCTTGCTTTGGCGCGCCGTTCATGCCGCGCCACCCTGCCGTTTACGGCGAATTGCTCCGTGACTTAATCGCAGAGCACAATGTAGGGTGCTGGCTCGTGAATACTGGGTGGACGGGGGGGCCGTACGGCACTGGCTACCGCATGCCGATCAAGGCAACCCGCACAATGCTCAATGCGGCCTTGGACGGCAGCTTAAATCAAGCTCAGTTTAGAATTGACGACAATTTTGGATTTGAAGTGCCTATGGCTATTCCTGGCATTGATGATCAATTATTAGCGCCTCGCTCTACTTGGCAGAGCGGCGAAGCTTATGACAAGCAAGCGCAAAAACTTGTGACGATGTTTCTTGATAACTTTGCAAAGTTCGAGAACCGTGTTGATCAGGATGTGCGTTCAGCCGCTCCGAAAAGGGCGTAATTTATCTCACTTGAACTTCGTGAAAACTACCTTTTTCATCAGCAAACATCAATACGCCACGGATAATACTGAAATACGACCCAAGCAGGGATAAATTCTGAGCTTTGACGGCTTTTTGAACAAATGGATATGTCATTAAATTATCCATAGATTGTAAAACCCCTGCATATTCAAGCTCTTGTTGGCACCGATCTGGGTGCTTCTCATCTGGCTCAAGTCGAGCGTAAGCTTTATCAAGAAGTTTGATCCAAGGGCCGATAAATTTTGTTTCCTGAGAGTCACCGAGACCATCCAAATATGCGGTTATCCCGCCACAACTTTCGTGCCCCATAACCACAATCGCATCAACTTCCAAGACCGTAACCGCGAATTCAATGGTTGCACTAGCTCCGTGTACGCCGCCTTGGTTATCATCATAGGGCGGTACAATATTTGCAACATTCCTAAGTGCAAATAACTCACCCGGATGCGCGTTAAAAATAGCCGTCGGATTGACGCGGCTATCTGCACACGTGATCACCATCGTTTCAGGGTTTTGCCCATCTACACCCAATTTGGTGTATTGTGTCTTTTGACTAAGATAAGCGCCCGCCCGAAATTCTTGATAACCAGAGATTAACCCTTGCTTCCAGTGTGGCAATTTAGGTTTGGACGACACTATTTATATCCCGCTTCTGTGCCTGGAGTCAGGCGTAATATTTGCCCAGGGCTATTTAACACAACGTAAATAGCACCGTCGGGCCCCATCGTTATGTCACGCACTCTACCTTTATTTTTTAAGATTATCCGTTCACTTTGATATAGACCGCCTGATATTTTTATAAGGCGAAGTTCTTTAAATTTAAGAGCGCCTGCGAGCAAATACCCATTCCAAGCTTTAAACATTTCCCCCGTAATCATTTCAAGAGAACTCACAGCAATCGAAGGTGTCCATTGGCTAATGGGTTGGGATAAGCCCTCCTTATGGGTATAAGGCGTCATAACACTTCCGTTATAATTTCGGCCATAACTGATAATCGGCCACCCGTAGTTTTCACCACTGATTAGTAAATTCAGCTCGTCTCCACCTCTTGGCCCATGCTCTGTTTCCCATAACCTACCATTGCCAAAAACCAGTCCTTGAGGATTGCGGTTACCATATACGAAAATGGATGGATAAGCATTGGGTTGATCAACAAATGGGTTGTCTTTTGGAATACGGCCATCTCGCATAAGGCGGTGAACTTTACCATTTGGCCGTGTTATGTCTTGGGCCAAGTCTTTTTTACCCCGATCCCCGATTGAGAAAAACATGTGACCGTCATTGTCAAACGTGATCCGACTTCCGTAATGGTGGCTGGTTTTTAGGTAATGCTCTGGCTTTGCTTGAAATAATGTTTGTTCGTCTTTCCAATGCCCGTCTTGAATATGACCGCGAACAACTTTGGTCATGTTGTAGCCGCGTTTGTTTTTTAATTGATGAGAAAAACTAAGATACACCCACTTATTTGTTACGTAATCTGGATCAATTGCGACCTCTAATAATCCGCCTTGCCGTTTCGGGTTAACTTTGGGGATGCCAATGACGGCTTTGGGGGATAGTTTTCCGTCAATGATGACACGTAACTTCCCAGTTGCTTTTTCAGTCATCAATGCGGTTTTATGATCAAGGAATACAAGTCCCCATGGCGCTTTTAACTTATCCAACCATATTTGAGAGTGAATTAAGTTTGACTCAGCTAATTTTGCATTTGTGGCAGGAATGATCGTTTGAGCGTCTGAATTGGCACTGAGTTTAATATATGCATGTAAATGCTCAATATCATCATCCGTTATAGCATCCCCAAAACTTGGCATACCGATGTCTTCATTGCCATCCTTAATGAGTTTTATGATTTCAGTTTTTGTGCGGGCAGTTTCCCATTTTCCATCCACAAGGTTTGCCGCCATTCCGCCCTTTAAATCAGCCCCGTGACAATCTGCGCAATGGCTTTGGAATAGGCCCGAACCTCTCGCGTGAGGGACATTTTCCGTTTTCACATCAACA
>JAESQI010000081.1 GCA_016765255.1 Robiginitomaculum sp.
AATATGGGACATAAGGTCGAGGAAATAGCATGGCCATTTGACGACGCAGAGGTTGCAAAGCATTACGCGGCGGTAGCGGCCAGCAGGACAGGGCCGCTCATAGACTTGGTTCGCCGTAAATCCGGAACTACCGACTTGATGAAAACTGGCCTGTTGACTCCGTTACTTGCCTCTAGTTTGGTTGCTCGCTCAAGGTACACCCCTGCCGACTTTGCGCAAAGTACGAAATATATGCGGGGATTGGTCGCTAGTTTTGACACCGTATTTAAAAACTTTGATGTTCTTCTAGCACCCGTTTCGCCAGTCGTCTGCCCACGCCTTAATGAGCACAGCTATAACGATCTTTGGGATGCGGAAATGCAGGATTATGTATTATCCCGGTTGAAGTTTACCGCGCCAGTTAACTTCGGAGAGGTGCCTGCGATGTCGGTGCCGCTCGGGTTTAGCGCGGCTGGAATGCCGATCGGCTCGCATTTTATCGCGGCAAGAGGCAATGACCGTCTGCTCTATGAATTGGCCTATGAACTAGAAGACGCAAAACCATGGAAAAACAAATGGGCACCAAATTCGCTACAGTTCATTCCCGTGTAGGGTTCTTTTTTGGCACGCTAAATGTGGCGCATAACAAGTTTGGGATGAAAATTTTAACGAAAAATAATCACCTCACCGTGATGACTATCACGGTGAGGTGATTAAATTTTTCTATAGTATGAAGAGAACCATTAAAATTTTTCGCGTGGCTAATGTCTTTATTGTCTGGAATCCGTTAAAAATGCTGCCCATTTTGTTTTGGGAAATAATCTGGAAAACGGCATGGCATCTAACCGTTACATTAGCAGAACTGCAGAGCGGCGAAATAGATGAAAGCACGACTTCGGTTGCCTTTGCATGCGCGCTTGTGCTTATCGTTTATGCTGTATTGCCATGGGACTATGCCTTTCGGACTTAGGTGATATCGAAACGCGATACTTAAGCCCATTGCACCAATCACATTTCGTCTCCTTCACACCCCTAAACCAGTTATTAAACTAACCAACCCCATCCTCAAACACCACCACCCCGTCGCATATTGTCATGACGGCTTTGCCTTGCATTTTTCGTTCGTCGAATGGGGTGTTGCGCGATATTGAGCTTAGGGTGTCGGCGTCGCATACCCACGGAGTATTCGGGTTAATCAAGACGAGGTCAGCAGGGGCGCCGATGTTTAGGCGTCCTTGCGGCAGACCTAAAAGATCGGCGGGGTTTGACGTAACGGCTTTGAGCAGGGCCAATATGTCAAGTTGTTCGTCTGCGACAAGGGTGAGGCCAGCTGACAGCAAGAGTTCGAGTCCAACTGCGCCCGCCGCACTTTCAGCGAATGGTCGGCGTTTTTCACCCGATGGACGGGGGTCATGGGCCGAGACGATGATATCTATGGTGCCGTCATTGACAGCGGCGAGCAGGGCCAAGCGGTCGTCTTCTCCGCGCAGAGGTGGATCAAGCTTGGCGAAACTGCGGTAATCGCCAATATCAAGTTCGTTAAGGGCCAGATGGTTTATGCTCACCGAGACATTGACATCGAGCCCGCGTTTCTTGGCGCGGGTAATCGCGGGCAAAGTCTCAGCGGACGAAACCATGTCGAGCAAATACCGGGCCCCAGTGAGCTCAACTAGCGCCATATCCCGCTCGGCCATAATCCGTTCTGACAGGGCTGGGGCGGCGGGCAGGCCCCGCCTTGAAGCAAATTCGCTTTCGTGGGCGCACGTTCCTTTTGACAAATATGGATCATACGCACGGTGGGCAATGAGGGCGTTAAAGGTCGAACTATAGGCCATGATACGGCGCATAAGCTGGGTGTCGGCAATTGCATTTTCGCCGTTGGAAAACATGACGGCTCCCGCCTCGGCCATCATACCAAGTTCCGTCATGTCCGTGTTGTTCAAGCCTTTGGTCAACGCCCCTGCGGCGTATACCTTTACAGGCGATGTTTCGCGCCCCCGCCGCATGATATAATCCACGAGAGAGATATCATCAATCACCGGATTGGTTTGGGGCATGACCACCATAGAGGTCACCCCTCCAGCCGCCGCTGCAATGCCTGCGCTGGCGAGGGTTTCTTTGTGTTCGGCTCCTGGTTCGCCTGTGACCACGCGCATATCGATCAGACCGGGACTAAGAATAAGGCCATTGGCGTCGATTGTTTTTATATCCTCTGCCAGTCCATCCGCAAAAACCGCACGGCCAAGGCCAGCGATTTTTCCGTCTTCAACCAAGACATCTCCAATGTCGTCAAGCCGGTTAGCGGGGTCAATAATTCGGGCCCCTAATATGGCAAGTTTACTCATGTGTTGCCCCCCTGAAGTGAGAGCGCATACAAGATGGCCATGCGCATGGCAACACCCGCCTCGACTTGTTTGGTCACAAGGCTAATCTCGGGGTCATCTGCAATGTCGGAGCTGATCTCGACCCCTCTATTCATAGGCCCAGGATGCATGACAAATGCGCCGTCTCTGGCATAGTCGAGTTTTTCTCTGTCCAGTCCGTAAAAGTGAAAATATTCACGTTTTGACGGCACGAACGCACCGCCCATGCGTTCGATTTGCAGGCGCAACATCATCACCGCGTCGCACCCTTCAAGGCCAGTTTTCATGTCGTTAAACACCTCAACGCCCCAGCGGTCTGCGTCGGTGGGCAGAAGCGTTGGTGGCCCGATCAGGCGCACTTCACATCCTAACTGTTTGAGAAGGTGGATGTTCGAGCGCGCTACACGAGAATGCATTATGTCGCCGCAAATGGCGATCCGAATGCCGTCCAGCTGCCGCCCGTCTTGGGCTAAGGCCTGTTGCAAACATAATGCGTCTAGGAGGGCTTGGGTCGGATGTTCATGGGTTCCGTCGCCTGCATTGATCACCGCGCAACTGACTTTTTGGGCCAACAGCGCTGGCGCCCCTGATGCTCCGTGGCGAATGACCAACAAATCTGGGCTCATGGCGTTTAAGGTAGCTGCGGTGTCGAGCAAGGTTTCGCCCTTCGATGTGCTACTTTGGGCGATGGACATATTGATCACATGGGCTCCGAGACGCCTTGCCGCTAATTCAAAGGATTTTTCCGTTCGGGTTGAGTTTTCGAAAAATAGATTGACCAGAGTTTTGCCAGCTAGTACAGAATTTTTACTGTCTTTTTGCACGGACAGATCAAGATAGCTCTCGCCGAGCGACAATAATAAATCAATATCTATGCGGTTTAAATCCGTTACGGAAAGAAGATGTCGGGCGGAAAACCCGATTATAGAGTGCGCGTTGTGCATTGGGGCCTCTGTAATTTTTTTGCTTTTATCGGCTGGGGGAGAGAATGTAAAGCACCTTGTGAAGTTTGCGTGCAGTCGTTAAGCTATCAAAAAATCAAGAGGTAAATGTGCGTAAATCATTAAAGATGTTTTTTGGCGTGTTTGCGCTCTTGCTTGTCACAATATGTGTGATGCTATTCCGCACATTATCTGTGTCAAAACCAACTGAGACGAGATCAGTTGCAGACCAAGTACTGATTGTCGTGGACAAAAATCTGGTTGCGCAAAATCTCGCAAAAGCTGTGCAATTTAAAACCGTGACCGCCCAAAACCGCGAGGATACAGACTGGCAGGTATTTTTGGATTTTCAGGCTTGGCTCTTGGAAACTTATCCAGACTTCTATAAAGCCGTACAAAGCCAGCAAATTGAAACCTATGCCCAATTTCATGTCTGGCAGGGTAGTGATCCGAGCCTTGCCCCGATTGTGTTTCTGGCCCACCAAGATGTTGTTCCTGCTCTCGAAGCAGATACAGGGTGGGATTTCCCTCCATTTGGTGGGGTGATCGCGGACGGGTTTATCAATGGACGCGGCACGATTGATGATAAAGGCTCTTTGATAGGATTGTTAGAAGCAGCGGATAGGTTGGTGGCGAGCGGGTTTAAGCCAAAGCGGACTTTGATGTTTGGGTTTGGTCATGACGAAGAAGTGTCGGGTAGCGGGGCAAAAGCCATAGCCGAACTACTAAAATCACAGGGCATTTCGCCATATGCTGTGATTGATGAGGGCGGGGTGATCACCACAGGTATGCCAGATGTTAAGGGCCCCGTAGCGCGAATTGGTGTGGCAGAAAAAGGCTATCTCACACTTGTGTTGACGGCCAGAGCGCAAGGTGGGCATTCATCTGTACCGCCAAACTACACAGCTATTGGCGCACTGGCCAAAGCCATTGCTGCCATAGAAGCTAACCCATTTGAAAGCGGTCTCGATAAGGTCAGCATTGCCATGCTCAAAGCCACAGCCAGCGAGCAGGAATTTATGGGCCGTTTGGCAATTGCCAATTTATGGCTATTTAAGCCGCTGGTTGAGAAAAAAATGCGCGAGATACCAACAGGGCGGGCCATGCTCGGCACAACCATTGCGCCGACCATAATCAAAGCAGGCTTTAAAGAAAATGCCCTGCCCAGAGACGCCGTTGCCCATGTGAACTTTCGCCTCCATAGCCGCGACACGGTAGCAAGCGTGACCGAGCATGTGCGCCGCGTGATCAATGACAAGGATATTGAAATCAGTTTATCTGGTAATATTGGCGCAGAGGCCTCGCCCATTTCTCAAATCGGGAGTGGGCCGTATTTGTGGCTGGAAGATGTGGTCAATCAGGCATATCCGGGTACAATCATAGCGCCTAATACTGTCCTTGGTGGTACGGATTCTCGCTATTTTGCTCTCGTTACCAATGATATTTACCGCTTTGCACCCTATGTCCTAGACGCCTCCGATTTTTCTCGTTTTCACGGGTTGAATGAACGGATGAGCATAGAAAACTTCGCTAAAACCGTGCAAGTGTATCACCTAATGTTGAAAACGGCGGGGGAGTGATTTCTGTGTTTTAAGCAAGGGTATGCTCTCCATAAATTTTTCGTCATACCCTAACCCTGTGCGGGGTATCCACGGTTAATGCCAGAAC
>JAESQI010000082.1 GCA_016765255.1 Robiginitomaculum sp.
AGTGTTACGGCAGTTGGTGATATAGGTATTCTAGGGGCCAATTCAGGCTCGACTTTAGATGTTGTGACCAGTACGGGCAATGTCACTTTCACAGTAGATATAACGTCTGCAGGGACGACTACGCTTACTTCAACCCTTGGCAATGTGAACACGTCCAACGTTACGACCAGCGGCGATGGCGCTTTGATCGACATTGACGCGGGCACGACCGTGACCACACAAGCGCTCAGCACGGCAGGCGCAAACTCTCATATTGATGTTGACGGTGTCGGCACAGTTAGTCTTGGCAATGTAGATACAACGGGACTTGGCTCTAATGTAATGATTGACAGTAGCGGCGCTGATATTCTCGCCCGTAGCCCGATCAATGCCCAGAGTAATATCACCCTGACAGCCGCCACTGATATTATGGGCGGCGTGTTAAACGCGACAGACGGCAATATCACCACCACCAGCACGGCAGGGTCAACAATTCTAGGCATGCAAACGGCTGGCGGCATGGTTACAGGCACGGCAGGTACGACTTATATGTCTGACCTCATAACATCTGGTGGGTTGAGCGTTGTTAACGCCGTTGGCGATATCACCATAAATGGGGCCGCTTCAGGCGCAGCGCTCGACGTTACCTCAAGCACGGGTAATGTGAACTTCACGGCAAATTCTACGTCTGTTGGTAATACCACATTCACCTCAACACTGGGCAGTGTCACAACGCAAGACGTGGCAGCTAGTGCTGGGAATGTAACCCTACTCGCGGCCACAAATATTGCAGGCGGTAACTTAAATGCCAGCGGCAATATCACCACCACCAGTACGACAGGTTCAACGGCTCTCGGGACACAAACAGCGGGCGGCACAATTACGGGCGCAGCGGGCACGACTTATAGTTCTGGCTTTATGATGTCGGGTGGACTTAGCGTTATCAATGCCGTTAATGACATAACTATCAACGGGGCGAGTTCAGGCGCAACCCTCGACGTCACCTCAAGCGCAGGCAATGTGAACTTTACGGGCAATTCAACATCCGTTGGCAACACAACATTCACATCAACACTGGGCAGTGTCGCTATCCGTGACGTGAGGTCTACGGGCGGTGACATCACCCTCATGGCGGCAACGGATATAGGCATTCATGATCCAAACAACCTTCTACCTGCCAACTTAAATGCCCCCCTAAGCGGGAATCTAAATGCTAGCGGCAATATCATGACCACCAGTACAAATGGCTCAACCACGCTTGGCACACAAACGGCTGGCGGCACGGTTACAGGTGTGGCGGGCCTACTAGTTGGCGATGCTAGGCTTATAGATCCGCTTACAGGCGCGAATATAGGTACACTTACGGGGACGACCAACCAGACATATACATCAGGCAAGATAACCTCGGGCGGGGCCAGTGTGGTCGCGGCTGTTGGTAACATCACCATCAACGGTGCCAGTTCAGGGGCGACCATTAACGTGATCTCCGATATGGGTGATATAATTCTTGAAGCAGATAGTACCTCCGTTGGCACAACCACTCTCAACGCAGCCAATAATGTGATCACGCAAGGCGTGGCCACAACTGGCGACAACGCCCTCATCGACATTGATGCGGGCGATATGGTGACCACAAATGGCATATTAAGCACAGCAGGTGTAAACGCTCATATCGACATTGACGCGGGCGGCACGGTCAATACCAAAGCCCTCCTGCGCACGACGGGCGTAAACATGGCTGGGGATGTTTCCAAAATTGATATTGAATCGCGTACAGGCGATATCGTGCTTGAAGCTGATAGTAGTTCGACTGGCACAACCACACTCACTTCAATACTTGGCAGAATTGATACACAAAATGTCACGTCTACCAATGCTGATATTGTCTTGATGGCGGATACAGATATTACGGGCCTCAATCTAAATGCAGGTGGTGCCATGGGTGCCAGCGGCAATATCACCACCACCAGCACAAAAGGTTCGACCACGCTCGGAACACAAACGGCGAGCGGGTCTATAACAGGCAGAGCGGGCACAACCTATACATCTGGCTTTATGACGAGCGTAGTTGGATCAACGAATGTGATAGGGGGTACGAATACTGATCCTATGGCGGCACGTGGGGATGTGACGATTGCTGGTGCCAATTCAGGTTCCACTCTTGATGTATTGTCAAGCACTGGAGACGTGAACCTGACAGAGAACACTGTATCTGGTGGCAACACGACCATCACTTCGACTGTCGGCAAAGTAGATACAAAAGATATCACGTCTACGAATGGGTCTGTAACAGGTACAGCAGGCTTAATTGCTGCTGGAATGGCTCCGAATACATTACAGGCATGGCCAATCAAACCTTTACATCAGGCAGGATAACATCGGGCGGGGCCAGTGTGATCACGGCTGTTGGTAACATTGCCATTGCAGGTGCGACTTCAGGTTCTACTCTTGATATTCTATCGAGCATGGGCGCCATCACAATGAGCCAGACCACATCAAGTATAGGCACTGCGCGCTTTAGGGCCCAAGACGATATTTCCTTAGTATCTCTATCGTCAGATGCGTCTATTATTGCGCAAACCGATAGCAATCTTATAATTGCAAATGGGGCGGAGATTTTAGCCGATCAAGACGGCGTTGGAACAAATGATGTTCTGGTATTACGGGCTGGCGGCAATGTCACTGCGGGCGCAGGATCATCCATATTAGGTGGGCGAACCGACACAGCCGATGTTGTCGTGACAGCAGGCTTTGGCGAGGCGGGGCCAACCAATGCTGGCAATGTTGTTATCAATAATGTTTCTGGATCCCGCGTCAGGTTAAATGCGCAAGGTGTGAATACTGGAAATGTCACTGTTAACGGCAATGGCAACGCAGCTACGGCGATGCAAATTACAGCTACAAATGATGTATTTGTCAACGGAGCGCTGACGGCGGGCAGTTCAATTCAAATCATGGCCGAACATTTGGTAATTGATCCTGCCACGGGAACATTAGCTTCTGACCGGGTTGACTTGGTTTCGCGGTCGGACGGATTTTCTCTTGGCGATGTTGCGGGCGCAACCAATTTCACGCTCACGCAAGGCCAGTATAATTTGATTACAGCCAACACAATTCTAAACCTATATGCCACAAATTGGGGTACGGCAGTACTCATGGATACAGCAACATTTAATTCTTTAATCGGGCAAGAAGCCGCTACATTCAGCGGTGAGTTTTATGATACGACCCGCCCAGATGTTTCAAGTGCCAGCATGGCAGGCGTAACGGCGAATGATTTCATCGTTGGTGATTTTGCATTTGGCGCGCAAGCAAGTTCCATCGTGTGGTATACCATTGCGAGTGGCGGCGGCGAAGACGGTGATGTCTTGGTCACAGGCAATGTTACCAATGGCGGTATATCCGATGCCTCGCTCGACATTGGTGATTTCCAAAGCAGTGCCAGTGGCTGGCGACCAAATCTGGTACATGTCACAGGATCAATTGGCAATAACGGCCCCACAAGTCCACAAATTAACCCAAATAAAGACAATTGGTTAAACAGTGTGGAAATTGCCGCCAATACAATTGTGTTTGGTTCCGACGATTTCTTTGCTCTATATCTTGCCTCATTGCAAAACGGCCCCGACACATTCCGACCAGAACAGATAAGAGTTGGTCTCGACGAAGCCTTTAAAATCTGGTTGGCATCTGAAACCATTACCTTTAAATCAAGTGTTGATATCGTTCAGCAAAATACGGGCTCTAGTGGTTCGGCGACAGGGAATACATTCGGCATTTTCACCAACGCACCACTCCCTGGAAATCCCTTAATTCGAGCCTTTATTGACGGAAGCACCGTTGGGCCAGGACGGATCGACTTGTTTGGTGTATTGGCGGACGGTACTGTGGGTGGGCAATTACTCTTTGGTTCAACTGTTGCCTTGGCGCCAGGTTTGTTAATAGGCTCTATCAATAGGGAAGCCAGTTTCCGCATCAATGCCTGTGCATTTGGTACGGCTGCTTGCGATTCTGTTGGCGACTTCTTCTTTGAACCGTCACTTGAAACAATCACTTCACAAATAGACGCGCTATATTCTCCTGATGATGAGGAAGAACGCGAAGCAGTCGTTGGCATGATCAATATTGAATATCTTAAGTAAGGCACAAAGATAACCCAAGGACATTAAAATAACTATTTTTGCCCAAAAATCCATTCTAACAGTGTTAACCATGTCATTGACCAGTTTGATGTGTACATCGCAACTCGCCTATGCCCAGCAAAATAATACCTTTGCAAAAGGTGTGTCGAGCAATTTGAGTTGGAAGTTCCTCGACGCCGCCCGTAGTTTTGACCGTTATTATGAAGAGTCAAATATTTGCCAGAGTAAAGATTCCGTACCAACATTTCAGTGTGTCGATGCCCGCCTCGAAAGTGCGCTAAACCTTATCAATATTGGTAAAAATGATGAAGGCAATACGCGTATTGATGTGGCGCAAAAAATAGCGTCGCAAATATCGGACTACCCAATGGGCGGCTCTAGTGACGCTTTAAGCTTGGATTATGGCTCCTTATATGCCCGCTCGTTCCAATACGCTGCCGTTAGCAAATTACGCACCAATGAAGCCCCGTCAAAAGTTGTTGCGCTGACGGCTAAATCGCGAAATATCCGACAACAAATTAGAGACGGAAATAGAGCCTTTGGCGGCGGGCAAATCACCGATGGGCAATTACAATTGCTCGCAGATAATAGCGGTCTACTCACGCTCACACCTGCCATTGCAAGTACAATTAGCCCTGCCTTTGAAGTGGGGCCAATGGGGAAATCTGACAGCCAATCATTTGCGGAATATGGTCGGTTTAAAACGACCCAAGGGCAACAACTCGCGATCCAAGACGCGCAAAGTTATTTGCTCGAAGCCTTATCTTGGTCGCGGGGGGGTGATTCCAACAAAGCATTGGAGGCTGCAAACAATGCCGCTTCAAGTCTCGAAAATCCAAAAGGCGTGGGCAATAGCACAGATCCATCAGTGAGTTATGAAAGAGCCCCTGTTCTTTGGGCGACGATTGAGACAGAAAAAGCATGCACTCATTTGCCTTGGCCGATGGGAACACGACCATACAACGCAGTATCGCAGATAGTTTCGAGCGCAATGTCATCGACGCCATGTTTTCTGAAACAGATAAAAATTCTCGCCTGCGCGGATTGGCCCTCTTTAGATTGGCAGAAATGCGCTCACAAAGCGGGGAATTTGTTAATTGTCAGGGCGGCGGGCGATTGTGCGGCCTCACTGCATTTGAAGCTGGCGCTGACATTATTCGTAATAATTTGAGCAACCCAACCATTGACTTTGTTTGGACGGAACCATTTCTTGACGCGGTCTATGCCAATCAATCCAAAATCGAGAATTGGGAAAACGGGTTTTATAATATACTGCAAATTGCATCGCGCTCAGAAGTGGCATCTGAAGCCGCTGAAGCGGTTATTCGCCTAAAAGAAAGCAGTGATACAACTCTGGGGCCAGCCCTAAAAGCTATCGATCTTGCTGAATTTGCCTTTCGCAATGCGGACAGAGAACTAGAAATTATGCGCGCCAAACAAGCTTCGGGCGCGGGTGTGCCTGCGGGCGTGTTTGAAAGCAAACAACAAGAAGTCCGCGCCTTGTCCGCGCAACTCGATACATTGGAAACAGAATTTCGGGAAAGTGACGCAGGTAAACGATTTGCCCAGCTTGTTTCAAGTTCGGTGAGCTTGGAGCGTATTCAAAATTCTCTTGATGACGACGAAGCCTATGCCCGCATTATCATGGGGAAAACAGTCGGCTATTTAGTCTTTATTACCAATGGCAATTCTGGTGATAATGGCGTTTCAATCACCAAAATCAACCGATCGCGTTCAGATGCCCAAAGTGCGGTTAAGACTTTACGCTGTGCCGTTGATTTCCAAAATATCGAACAACGCTTCGAATGTGCTAAGTTAAATGGGGGCAATAAAGACTATATTGCAGAATTCCCAGTCTATGATGTTAAAACGGCCTCTACTTTATTTGATGATATCTTTGGCGGCGTCAAACAACAAATTACCAGCGGTAAAATAAAACATCTGATCGTCCAGCCAGATACTGTTCTAGCCCCCTTACCGTTTTCGGCCCTTGTGACAACTGATCCCTCAACGATAAACAGTTCCAGCATCACCCATAAACAAAATGGGCGCAGATGGGATCATGATTATTCTCGTGTGACTTGGCTTTCAGATAGTGTGTCTATATCCCACTCAGTTGGGGAATTGTCATTTGTGCAAGCCAGAGACGCGTCTCGGGACGTGAACCGAAAAAGAGCGCCTAAGTCATTCCTCGGGTTTTCTGGGTTTAACAATTATGACGCCGAGACAGCTGCGCGTGTGGCAAAGGCCAATGGGGTCGATCCAAAATCATGCTCTCGCTTTTACCAAGGCTTTGCAGACTTAGCCGAAGACACCAATTTACATACGTCTATCATCCAATCGGCTATCGGCGGCGATGTTGTAAAAGACTCTGCGTTTACAGATACAGGTGTTCTTGAGTTCACGTCTACTGACGGTCAAAGTCAGTTGAAAGATTACCGGATTGTCCTATTTGCCACCCACGGTATTTCGCCCAGCCCACTTGCACATGGGTGTTTACCCGAACCGGGTTTAACCACTAATTTTTCATCTACTGATCCAAATTCTGACGGGTTTTTATCTGCCAGTGATATTGCCAGTGATATGGAATTAGGGGCTGATCTTGTGATCTTGTCTGCATGTGAAACCGCCGTTGGTTCTGCCGTAACGACCTTTAGTGACAGACCGACGGCAGAAACTTTTGATGGTCTGGTTCGGGCCTTTTACTTTGCCCGCGCCCAATCCTTACTCGTAACTCATTGGACACTACCCTCAGCACAGACCACCGCCGTGTTTGAAGACTTGTTCAAAAATAAAGACCTCTCCGAAGTGGCATTTGCAGAAGCGTTGCGGCAAACGCAAGTGACCATTCGCAATGGTGATTTTAACGGCAATTCGACGTCACATCCATATTTCTGGGCCAATTTTGTGTTTGTGGGAGACGGTCGCATGAAGTTAGATTTGTAATATACACATTCATAAATTTTCTTTGAGTATATAGAGTCTAACAATCAAAGAGTTTTAAATGTCAAAATCTCCTGATTGACCAAGGCTTGTCGATATTAAATTTATAACTTTGTTTAAATGTCTATATGGTCAATACTATGAAAATGTCATTTTATATGGCAATGTGGACTTTATAATCAATGAGGGCGAAATGGTTTTAAAAAAAATGCGGGCATTCGTGTACGGGGTTTTGGCCCTAACACTGGCAATTCCGACCGCTTCATGTCAGGAAAATCTGACTTTGGATGGTGCTCACACCAAAATGCAAATATATATAACTCAACTTGGTGACTGTTCCAATATTAGCATCGCATTGGGAGAGGAAAGTATTGTTATAACGGGCGCCACACCGTCTTTGGAGACGTTCCAATCTGGTTTGCCAAAATCTGACTGGATAGATTACAGGAAAGTTGTGCAAGTTCCAGACACTGTATGTGCATTCATTCGCGAGTTTAAGCCTCTTGAACGGGTAAATGACGGCAGTAAATTATCAATCACTGGCCCTGGACGGAAAAGCGTTGCGTCAGAAAAGTCACGAAAATCCATGACAATCAGCTTCAATTTTGACGAAAACCTAGCCTTTAACAAAATGTATTATTTGGAATGGTCGCCAGTAGGGATCATACAAGAAGTTGTAGACCTCAAGAATAACAATAGCTTAAAGGCTAGCTTTGGGAGTACAATCATACCTTTGTCTCAGGACGAAACTGCTTATGCCCTCGCCCATGAGGATTATGGACGAATCAAATTAAGCGGGTTTGGGCCGAAATTATTTGCCATGGTTCAGAGCAGCTCTAAAGTAAAACTTGATACCAGCTCGCCAGAACATTGGTTAAGCTCGATACAGTCTGAGATATCAGCTGGCAAAGACATTGAAATCTCGGCAAGTTGGCTGGAGTTATACCCTAAAAGATAACCTCCCATATATGAAATTCGAGATATTGCCCATGAGTGCGCTGTGGCTTGATTACAGCCTCGAAAATCTCTTTTGAGTCAATATTGAAATTGCCCGCTCTATGTCACTATCTGTCGTTCGCCAATTTGATACGGAGAGGCGAAATGCTGGTTTGCCGCGCCACACACTTGTGCCAAACCAAACTTTCCCAGTCGCGTTCATTCGGGCCGTAAAATCTGCAGGGGTTTCGTCGCCATTGGTCGTGCATAAGACTTGGTTGAGGACAACATTATTTATGACCTGAATACCGTTTTTACCGTCTATTCCCTTGGCAAGCATTTTAGCCTGACGACAATGTCTTTCTACCATATCGGAGACGCCTTGACGGCCCAGTGTTTTCAGCACGGCCCAGATAGGAATGCCGCGAGCTCGGCGCGAAAATTCCAGTGTCAGGTTTTTTTGCGCATGGGGTTCCGCCGTGGCGTAGACCGCGTCCGCGTTCAGAGCGCGAGCAAATGCATCTCCGTCTTTAACAATTGCCATGGCGCTATCGTAAGGCGTGTTCAGCCATTTATGGCCGTCTGTCGTCCAGCTATCGGCTTGCTCTAAGCCTTCAGTGAGGTGGCGGTGGGTTTGCGTCGCTCGGGCCCACAACCCGAACGCCCCGTCAACATGTACCCATGCGCCCGCCTTTTGTGCTTTTCCAATCAGGGGAATAAACGGATCAAACTCCCCGCTATTCACTTCGCCAGCTTGCAGGCATAAAATTGTATTGCGATCAAGTGGCGGCAAAGTATCGCTGTCAATCCGGCCCCGCTTGTCCGTTTTCGCAAGGCGAATATGCCGCCGCCCAAAGCCCAAAATTCGCAAGGCTTTGAAAATTGTGATATGGGCAATGTCGGGTAGTACCACTTTTATTTCAGGAGCGCCGACCAATCCATCATTATCCAAATCCCAATTCTGTCTGGCCAACAGCTCTCGCCTTGCCGCCGCGAAGCACGAAAGGCCGCACGCAGTTGCCGATGTACCAAACCCAATGGCCGCGCCGCGTGGTAGGTCGAGTATATCCAATACCCAGTCTTTAGCCACGCTTTCCAATTTGGCGGCAATTGGTGAGTTTGCATGGGACGACGCACATTGATCCCAAACACTGACCATTCTATCCGCCGCCGCCGCTGCTGGCAAAAGCCCGCCAATAACAAAGCCTAAATAGTTCGGCCCAGTCGAAACAGAGGTTGCAGGCGAGCCGAGCATATCGAGCTTTCTCAGCATATCAAATGGATCCGTTGGGTATTCTGGTAAAGCTTCATCAAATTCACTGAGGGCTGCAATTTGTGACTGATCTGGATAGACATTGCGTGTGCTTACGCTCCGTAAATAATCGGACGCGCGAACATCCGCCTCTATCATCAAATCATGTTCATCAAGGCTGCTCATGGGCACTTTCCACTTATTTGTTTAAACTGTTCATCGCGCAGCAAAGGCTCGCCCGTTTGAATATATAAACAAAAACGCTTTGTAAGCAAAATGTAAAGTCTGAAAAAGGGAAGTAGTGTGACTGATTTGCGCATAAAAAAGAGGTGCATTTCCCCCGAAAGCACCTCTTTTTAACTCCAAAACAATTGTCCCACACGGTCACTTGTTTATGGAATTTATCTATATACAGCTATATCTTAGATGAACCCCACCGCTGCACGGGGCGCGTGGCAGGAGTGAGGTTCATGGTTAAGGGCGATAGCCACTAACCTCATTCTCTCTACAATAATAATTCTGAATATAAACTAAACAAAAATGAACGGCAATGTCGTCGTATAATTTTGTTTATTCCACGTTCATCTAACCTTTAATATCACGCCAAACACTAGTTATATCAGACAAATTTGGACGCGTACGTTCTGGCACGGTTTCACTTTGTTCTCCTATATAGATAAAGCCTGCCATTCGCTCACCGTTTGTAAGGCCTAAAACTTTTGCAATATGTGGATCAAACCCGTACCACTCGGTCAGCCACTGGGCAGAAAATCCGCTGGCGCGAGCGGCAAGTAACATATTTTGACACACAGCCCCAGCGGAGAGTTCCTGTTCCCATTTTGGCGTACCGCGTGAACACTCTTTGGGGCTAGAGACTACGCCGACAACCAAGGGGGCGCGCAAAAACCGACCCTGTTCAAATGCAATGCGAGTCTCGTCCATATTTGGACAATCTTGTTTAAACTTGGCCGCGAGGTGTTCCCCAAACTCTGCCCGTACCTTGCCTTGAAAAAGGATGAACCGCCACGGAAATAACTTACGGTGATCAGGTGCGCGGGCAGCAAGGCGCAAAATCAAATCAAGTTGTTCTTTGTTGGGCCCATCACCGCCCATACATTTGACCATGCCAGAACGCCGCTGCGCCAAAAATGTTAAAACTGCTTCTGATGCATGGGCTGGATCTAGGCGTTCATCCGGAGTGGGCGTTTTTATATTCATATTCGTCTCAATTTTCATTTGCTAAATTTTCAAAATAAGCCAATTCTATGCCTTCTTAGCAAATGGAGCGCCTTATGAATACTATAGAAAACCGCCTTGAAGCGCTTGGACTTACACTACCAAAACCTGTTGCGCCCGTTGCCAACTATGTGCCCTTCGTTTTATCTGGTAATCTGGTGTTTATTGCCGGGCAAACATCTGTTCAAATCGACGGGAGCGTGATCACGGGTCGACTCGGAGAGGACTTAAGTGTTGAGCGTGGGCAAGAGGCCGCCCGTGTGTGCGGGCTAAATCTCATTGCCCAAATGAAATCTGCCTGCGACGGGGATCTCACCCGCGTAAAACGTATTGTCAAAGTCGGTGGATTTGTCTGTTGTAACTTAGGTCAAACAGCCGTTGATATTCCAAAAATTATCAATGGATGTTCTGACTTACTGGTCGAAGTGTTTGGAGACATTGGCAAACATGCGCGCTTTGCTGTCGGGGCTCCGTCCCTACCATTAGATTGCGCCGTTGAAATTGACGCGGTTGTGGAAATTGACATTTAACCTCCGCGCATTACATAGCATATCGCAAGTCCCCCGCGAAGCCGGAACGGGCTTTTACCTGCTGCGGCACACAAAGACTATCACCCATTTACAGATTGGGACTTTCTCAACGCTTTGGAGATAAGTCGCTCGGTTGGCGAAGGTACGGGTTGGACGCCCTGTCATATCATGCTTGAAGACGAGCATAAAAACCCCCAAGCTTTTGCGCCCCTTTACCTCAAATCCCATTCCATGGGCGAATATGTCTTTGACCATGCTTGGGCAGATGCGTCCCAGCGAGCAGGTATTGCCTATTACCCAAAACTGCAATGCGCTGTCCCGTTTACGCCAGCGCGTGGCCCGCGTTTAATCACTAATTCTCCCGAAGCAGAAACCGCCTTGATTAAAGCGACCCAACAATTTTGTGACCAGAATAATCTGTCAGGCGTGCACGTAACATTTATTGGTGAACGGCTTCAGTCCCGATTGGCAGCACAAGGGTTTCTCGCCCGAACAGATAGGCAATTTCATTTTATCAATCGCCGCTATGAAAATTTTGATCAATTTCTCGCAGCCCTCACATCGCGAAAACGCAAGAAAATTAAAACCGAGCGCAGACGAGCGTGTGAACATGTCACGATCAAACGCCTGCGTGGTGACCAAATTAGCTTTGAAGACTGGGATGCATTTTATAGCTTTTATCTCGATACGTCCGAGCGTAAATGGGGTCAGGCCTATTTGACCCGTGATTTTTTTCAGGCCATTCACGAAACTATGCGCGACCAAGTCTTACTGATTATGGCCTATCAAGACGACACCCCTATCGCAGGCGCGCTGAATTTCATTGGCGGCGACGCGCTATATGGTCGGCATTGGGGCGCGTGCAAACATATCCAATTCCTGCATTTTGAGCTTTGTTATTACCAAGCCATAGAAGCCGCCATTGAAATGGGCTTATCGCGCGTCGAAGCTGGCGCGCAAGGCGAGCATAAACTCGCCCGAGGCTACGAACCCGTCACCACCTATTCCGCCCACTACCTCGCCCATGCAGGATTAAGGGACGCCGTCGACAATTTCCTATCCAA
>JAESQI010000083.1 GCA_016765255.1 Robiginitomaculum sp.
CTATCAAAGCAAATAATTTCCAAAGCATGAGCTGCATAGGCTGCATAAATTGTTGATTTACCAAGCCGTGCGGCATCATAGTCAAGGGCGGCATATTTACTTGCTGATAGTTCTAGCGAGACTTTTTGAGCAGATATAATGCCCGTACTTCGAATTGAGCATGCGCCTATTTTTTGAGGTATATTAGGGTTGGGAGAGCCAATATCAATGATTTCATTGATGCCTAATTGTTGCGTTATGTCTGTGAGTTCGATTTTATATTTACTATATAAATTTTTCCTAGAATTTCCTCCACCAAAAATTACAAGGTGGTTTTTTTTACATGAGGGTATTGTGTTAGGTTCCCCTACATTTGAGAAAACTGGCAAGGCAATGATAGGTATTCGACCTGCAGCCCAAAAAGCCAGTTCGTCTTTGTATGATTGGCATGGCGTGAGTGCTACACAACTTAGTCCGAGCGCTTGTCTTGCAATTCTTTTTTGTAATTGCCCAACCCAGAATGTAGTTTTTGTTGGCTTACTTTGGGCATAAAGTTCGTGAAAAATGGAAATTATTTTTGCACTTGGATGAGATTTTAAAAACCGTTTTAACCCAGCAATCAACCAAGCAGGCACTCCGCGTTTTTGATAACCATAGGCAGACATATGAAGGATGATGGACGTATCTTTAGTATATGTTGTTTCTAATGCCGCATGTAAAAATGATGCCTTATGCTGACTAAGGTAATGTGTCTGCCAATTATCATTACATGGCCCGTCCTCGTCCATTGGGGCTGCCGATAGAAACACTGTCTTTGTCTTGTCGTGTTTATAAAGAGCATTGGCCAGCATAACGGCGTATTCACCGACCCCGTCAGGGCTCGTCCGTCTAAAAGGGACAATTTGGATAATTTTCTTAGACGGCATTTTTCTTTTCTGCGGCTATTAATTTTTCTACCAATTGATCAAAGTTAGTTGTCGCGGCCCAGCCAAGTTTCTTTTTGGCTTTGGACGGGTTGGCATAATTTGCCGCAATATCTGATGCGCGGAGTAGGCCTTTATCAATTTGGGTGTGTTTTCTCCAATCAAGTCCAAGTTTTTCAAAAACGCATTCTAAAAAATGCATCAAGGAATGGCTTTGCCCCGTGGCGATTATATAATCTTCAGGTGTGTCTTGTTGGAGCATGCGCCACATAGCGTCTACATATTCAGGGGCAAAACCCCAATCGCGGATCACATCGAGATTGCCCAGTTTAAGGCGCTCATCTGAACCGCTTGCAATGCGGCAGGCTGCTTGGACAATTTTGCGTGTCACAAACCTATCAGGCCGTAAAGGGGATTCGTGATTAAACAACATACCCGAACAAGCATATAGCCCATAGGATTCTCGGTAATTCGCGACCGCCCAATAGGCGGCGCATTTGGCTACGCCGTAAGGGCTTTTGGGGTGGAAAGCGCTGGTTTCCGTGGCAGGGTCGTCTTGACTGGTTTCCCCGTAACATTCTCCCGAAGCGGCATTATAAAACCGCACAGGTTTTTTACGAAAACGAAGAACTTCAAGCAAGTTTAAAGTGCTAAAGGCGATACTTTCTAAGGTTTCAACTGGTTGTTGAAACGACAGCCCGACAGAACTTTGACCTGCGAGATTATAAATTTCATCTGGCTCTACATCGCTTAATACTTGCAAAACACTGCGAAAATCTGTGAGCGACATGGATACGCATTTTACCTGACCCGTTATGCCTAACGTTTCAAGGTTGGAAAATGATGACAGTTCAGCGTCCCGCGAGGTGCCGAACACTTCATAGCCCTTATCCAGTAACAATTTGGCAAGGTAGCCGCCGTCTTGCCCAGATACTCCGCATATCAATGCCCGTTTCATGGCTTTGCCTTTTGTGAATTGGGTTTAGAAAATGGAATGATAATAGCTTCAAGGCGGGATTGAAAGTTTTCAAATGAAAAATACTCGAGTTTTTCTGGAACCCCTTTCGGTTTTTTTAGGGCGCGAAATAAAGCATCCTCTAAAGATTTTGGGTCATCAGGGTTTGCCAACTCGCCCAATTCCCCGCCAAGGATAGCGTCTTGACTACCGTCCAAAACACTGGCGACAACAGGAGTTCCGCAAGCAAGGGCTTCAATCAACACAAACCCAAACCCTTCTTGCCTTCCAACCAGAGAAAATACATCTGCCAATCGGTAATGATCTGCTTTTTCATTTTCTGTAATACGCCCACAAAACTTGACTGCGGATGTTAAATCCAAAGATGAAGCCAATGCTTCCAACCTTGGGCGGTCATCGCCGCCCCCTGCAATTAAATAGACGAGATTAGGCTGCTTTTTCAATAGACTAGGCATGAGGTTAATAACCTCGTCAAATCCCTTTTGACGCTCTCTGGTGTCAAGTCGGCCAAAGCTAAGAATTATTTTCCTACCTTTGAGGTCATACCTATCGACCAAATAGTCCGTGCTTTGTTTCGCGGTAAATTCGCTCTTGTGATACGCGTTTGGAAGAATGACAGTTTGCTTAGCGCCTACATTTGACCATTCCATAAATTTTGAGTTCGTGAAATCACTGATAGAAATTATTGGCGTGCATTTTTTGACAAGATTATCGACCATAAACCGTCTCGTAGGTTTCCACGCTTCAAGGCCGTATAAAATGCAGGCGGCAGGCTCTCTGGTAAAAAAAGATTTTAGCTTAGCAAATGGCAATAAATACATATGTGTGCAGATAACCAGATCGTATTTTTTAAATGAATGGGCCATCACATGACGCAAATAACTCGCCAATCCTCCTGACGCTCCTTTTATAAACTTAACATTTGCAGGAATATTATTTGGCGCCACTCTAATAACACGGGGGATAACAGTAATATTGTCAACGAGGGATGAATTGGCCAAGGCATTGATGAAATCAATGTTATAAACGGCCACGCCGCCAAAGCCGCCGTAGGATTCAGGTGTTAGGACTAAAATTTTCATTTATCTGATTTATTTCTTTGTCATATGAATGGTTAAAAATGATCCCCATGACAATGTATTTGTAAAGAACCGTGCGACAATATTGGGAAGTATTTTCTCGAATGTGTCCTTAATTTTTCCTGACGGTAGAGGAAGTAATTCAACCTTTAGGCCTGTAATGTTGAAATCATCAACCTTGAAAATATCTTCGACCAAAGCCCGCC
>JAESQI010000084.1 GCA_016765255.1 Robiginitomaculum sp.
CCACGTTCACGGGCAGCCATTGTTGGAAAAAAGTAAAGAAATAAGGGGTGAAGATGATGAGAAATCAAGAGCAGTATTATGGAAAGTAAAGCCAATTACGCGTTAATCGGGACATTTGTTCTGATTGCTATTTTAAGCATTGCCGCTTTTGTCGCTTATTTAAGTGGTCGGGGTGTATCAGAGAAATTAACCGATTATGTGGTCGTTTATACGACGCCCCCACGCGGTATTTCTGTGGGGAGCGAAGTGCGTTATAATGGCCTAAAAATGGGTGAGGTGACGCAAACAAAACTTGATCCAGAAGACAAGAATAAAGTTCTTGTCTCTATCCGTGTCAAAGAAATTACGCCAGTTTTAAAGGAATCCTATGGTCAATTAGAACCTTTGGGTCTAACGGGGTTGAGCTATATACAATTATTTCCTGGAGATTCTACAGCCCCAGTTGAACGCCAAACTATGTTTGGGGCCATTCCTCGCATCGAGGGGCGGGCGTCGCAATTTGACTTTTTGTTAGGGGGAAGTGGAACTGTCATTGAAAATGCTAATGTTGCATTGGGGCGGGTGGTTGCCATTTTAAGCCCAGAGGCTACCCAAAATTTCCATGACATATTGGCCAATATAAACACAATCACGGGTGCTGTTGCGAAGTCTGATCTTTCCAATGACCGGATTGAAACCTTTATGATTGCGATTGAGCAGGCAGCGCTCGACGTTTCTACGGCTGCCCTTGGCGTTGATGTTACGGCACAGGAAGTATCGAAATTCTTACAAGCTGACGAGATCAAAACATTATTGGCACAGGCAGAAAGTTCACTGAAAACCGCAGAAGATACAATGGTTGAATTTAAAACCCTTGCTCAGCACGGTACTAATTTATCGGACGAGGCTGCTCTCATGATTGAGCAATTTTCTGCTACTGGTATGCAGGACTTATCGACTTCAATGCCAACCCTAAGGGACGTTATGGATTCTCTTAACCGTGTGGTTGAGGAATTAGAGCGTAGTCCGATAGAGTTCGTCGCGGGGCAAAAGAAGGAAGTTACGGAGTTACCACAATGATATTTTTTAGAGGTTCAAAAACGAAGTTAACGCAATTCACTACGCTTGCCTTATCTGTAACATTTTTATCAGCGTGTTCAGTTTTACCAAAGCCAAAACCTGCACCTGCTGTGTACCGATTGACCGCTCCGCAAAGTTTACAATCACAGTCAGTTGAGCAAACAAAAGTTGTTAATATAGAAATGCCGACAACGTCAAAAGCACTGTCTGGTATGGATATAATTTTATCTCCAGATGGCCGTCGTTTAACGATGGCGAGCGGGGCTCATTGGGCGCAACCTGTTCCGAGTTTGTTGCAAAACTCTTTGATTGATATGTTAATGGGTAATCCGAATGTTACAGGTATAATCCCGAAGGGAAACACGCGTGTCCCTTATCGGTTAAATATGGATATTCGCCGTTTTGAGGCTGTATTTGACGCGGGGGAAAACGCGCCGCCTCTTGCAATTGTCCACCTTAATTTTCCCTTACGAAGAGCAAAACAAGGCAGTTGATTGGTGTTTATTCTGTGAATACAAATCAAAGGGCAGGGGCGGTGAGTGTGTCCTCTATTGTTGATGCGCAAGACGGTGCGACCCATGAAGCAATGGAAAAAGTATCAAATTGGCTGACACTACAATTAAGCGGGCAAGGTAATCGGTATCATTAGCGGCGACGATTTAATTGCGATTGGTATTTATACGCGGCCATAATTTAAAGCTGCGTCGCAAAGTAGGTAGGCACGGCCTTGCTCAGTTTCTAGGTGATTACGCACGCCTTCCCGGTCAGTCGATATATTTTCAATGCTTTGATCAAATGCGCTTGCAAATCCTATTGCTTGTTGGCTGAGCATCGTATCCAGAGACAGCGCTTTTGCCAAATGTTTGACGGGGCTAGAAAGTCGCTCTGCTACACTCCTGCTCATGGCTTCGTGTCCTGCGCTTACTCTTGTGTTGGTCGCTTCGATAATGCAACCATCATCCACCACCGCATTGGGGGAGAGGCCAAGTTGTCCTAAGGCTTGGATCATTGTTTCGGCGTCGGGCGTTTCTATGTGTTGGTGATTGAGGTTTGTATTTGTGACAGGAGACGTAAGGGGAATTGGCTTGGGCGGCGTTGTATTTACTATGGACAAGCTTGCATCTATTTCATCCGACTTTCGCCCACCAAATAAATTGCGAAATGAGAACCCTTGTTTTGTGTCGTGGGTCTGTTCAATTGGAGCCGTTCTTTGGACAGTTTTATCTCTATGAATTTGGCTTGGTGTATTTGTTTTATCATCATGACTAATATTAGGCCCCAGATTTGTTGTTGGTGATTTGGCATAAATATTATCTTCAATATTGGGTTCAATATATAGATCTAATATATCTGCGTCCTCATGTTGATTTGGAGCCTGATCATGTGCTACGTCTTGTATATCAATGCGAGGCGCCACTCTTTCAGTGATAATGGGTGTGTCTTGGGGAATGGGTTTTAGTTTCAAGCGGGTTCTTCGTTGTTTTAGTGGCACGTCCTCAACACTGATTATATGCTCATCATCCGGAATGAGTTCGAGTGAATCTCGATTTGCCGTTGTGATGCGGTTTTGTAAGTCTGCCATGTCGTCTTCGATGCGCCCGATTTCTTTACGTGTATGCTCCAAACTATCTTTGACCCTTTGAGCGGCTTTATCACTGAGGCTCTCTGCGTGTTCATTCGAATAACGCACCATATCTTTCATCTCGTTAAACCTCGCCGTGACAGCGGTATCCGCAAGACTGGCGGACTGAGCTAAGGCTTCCACCGTACTTTTACCAGCGGCGCTAGCCTTAATCAGACTTTCCGCACTGGCTTGCGCTGACAAAGACAGGTCGCGCATTTTGGTCAGGCGTTCTTCCAAAACCGCGCCCAAATTTTGTTGCTCATCTCGTAAATGTTCGATCATCGCAGTGAGGTTGTTGGCGTGGCTTTTGTAAACGCCGTCAAGTTCCAGTGAACGTTCTTTGATAATATTACCGAGAGAGTTTATATCTTGGTGTGACGCGCTAAGTGTAGCAGCGGCTTGTACCGTGTTTGAGCGGACAATATCAGACGCGGCATTAATTTTTGACGTTGCCCCTTCGACACTTATACGCGCCTCCTTTATTTTCTGTTCGGCAATTTGTGTAGCGTGGGCTAATTTGTCCGTATGGGCAGTGACCATTTGTGAAAGGGCCAACATTCGCTCATCAAATGTACCTGAAATATTATCGAGGGCTTCACTTTGACCTTGCAAAATTTCGGCAATATAATCTGTAGTTTGCCGCGCATCTATGTTGGATTTTGCCAAAGAGCCAGTTTGCGTATTTAGAACATCCTCTAAAGTAGCGAGGCGACCAAGTGACGCGCTCATCTTCTCATTGACTTCGTCCACTTGATTGGAAATGGCTACGGCCATGATTTTGCTTTTGCGAATAACGGTATCGTCTGGCTGCGTGAGGCGCTCAGCTGTATCAGCAAGAGATTGCGATTGAGCTGTTAATCTGGCCAATTGTTTTAAGCTATAACTGGAAATTATAATCAAAATAAGGGGACTTAGAACCATGGCAATGAGCCCTGCCCATTGTTGAGGCGTGTATGTATTAAGGTGTTTGGGGACTTCTAAAACTGAATACATGAGAAAGACTGTACCGATAAACCAAATCAGGAATGCGACACTTGTAAATACTCGTATCCAAGTAAAATTGGGCGAGGCTGGTTGTGAAGATATGGGGACGTGAAAAGCAGGTTTAGGTGAGGTGGGTTTTGATATGTGCTTTTGTATTTGTTTCTCCCCTGAACTGCGGCTGTAATTATCAACGCGTTTAATCGTTTCTTCCGCCCCCGAAGTGTTTACAACAGAGGCGCGCTCTGGAATGTCAGTTGATACAATACTCGTAATTTTACTGGTTATTCTTGCCAATTTTGGCTCCCCTTGCCCGTATTAAGTCCGTTAAGGAAATATACCTCTTTTTGCAGTATAGTGCATTTCGGTAATGGGAAAAGGGCAAACAATGTATTTGTCCTCTATATTATCAGGTTAGAATGGAAATAAGGGTTATGACGCAAAACAGAGGGCGGCTAAGCGCCAAAGAACAAGCTTATTTAAAAATGGGGTTACTCCAAGCAGGTGGTAAATTGCCATTGTTTGACGAAATGGGACAAGAAATAAATGCGGGGGTTATTCGCTCTTGTTTGAAAAAAGGGGTAGCAGAACATTGGTTTGCAAACCCGCTTAAGCCAGAATGGCTAGTCTGCCGCTTGACTAAAGAGGGAC
>JAESQI010000085.1 GCA_016765255.1 Robiginitomaculum sp.
AAGAGGCGCGGAGTGAGCGCAGCGAACGCCAAGAAAGCATACAGGGAAAGTAGAGAATGAGTAAAAACAGTGATGCCATATTAAAAGGAAGTGCTCGTGCACCCGCCCGTGCCATGATGCGGGCAGCGGGCATGACCTCAGAGGATTTTGACAAGCCTGTGATTGCCGTGTTTAACACATGGACCAATATGGGGCCGTGCAATATGAATTTGGACAAATTGGCTGTGCCAGTAAGGGCGGGCATTCGAGCCGCTGGCGGCTGGCCTGTTGATTTTAACGCCATTGCCATTTCAGACGGCATCACAATGGGCAGTGAAGGCATGCGCGCTAGTCTCATGTCTCGTGAAGTGATTGCTGATAGTATAGAACTGGCCGTAAAGGGTCATTCCCTCGACGGGGTGATTGTGTTGGTGGGGTGTGATAAAACCATACCCGCCGCCGCCATGGCTCTGGCGCGTATGAATATTCCGGGGGTCATTTTGTACGGCGGGTCTATCAAACCTGGCAATCACGAGGGCAAAGATTTATCCGTACAAGATGTGTTTGAAGCGGTTGGCGCACATGCCTCCAATCTTATGAGCGACGCAGAATTTGAAGCAATTGAAAAAGCAGCCTGCCCAGGCGCAGGCGCATGTGGTGGTCAATTTACCGCCAATTCAATGGCCATGGCCATGACATTTCTTGGCCTGTCGCCTATGGGGCTAAACGATATTCCCGCCACTGATACTGCCAAGAATGACGCTGCATTCAAGGCTGGCGAAACTCTCATGGACGCAGTACGCGAAAACCGCCTGCCACGAAACATGATTACTGATAATGCGCTTCGCAATGCAGTCACAGCCATGACGACCACCGCCGCCTCAACCAATGCAATATTGCATTTACTCGCCATTGCAAGAGAAGCAGGTGTCGAGTTTGACATTGATGTGTTTGACGAAATTTCCCGCACGACGCCCGTGATTGGAGATTTGAAACCGGGCGGGCACTATATGGCCTTTGATTTATATGAAGCTGGTGGTTCAGCCCTTGTCGGAAAGCGCCTTTTAGACAACGGGCGACTCCTTAATGCGACAACCGTCACAGGACGTTCCATCTTTGATGAAGTTGACGACGCCATTGAAGCTAAAGGTCAAAAAGTTGTAAGGCATTTTGACGCACCCGTGAAATCTCGCGGCGGCTACGGAATCCTTTACGGTGACCTTGCGCCTGATGGATGTGTGGTAAAACTCGCTGGCCACGGCGCATTACAATTTAGCGGCCCTGCCCGTGTGTTCGAAAGCGAAGAAGACTGCTTTGCGGTTGTTGAGCAAGGCGACATAAACAAGGGTGACGTTATCATTATCCGCAATGAAGGCCCAGCGGGCGGGCCTGGCATGCGCGAAATGTTGGCAGTGACCGCAGCCCTCGTTGGCCAAAACCTCATTGACCATGTGGCCCTAATCACCGATGGCCGGTTTAGTGGCGCGTCTTACGGATTTGTTATTGGCCACGTCGCCCCCGAAGCCGCTCACGGCGGGCCAATTGCCTTTGTTGAGGACGGCGATATGATTTCCATTGATGTTGAAGCCCGCACGATAAATGTGGCCGCAGACCTTAAAACCCGCGCCAAAGGATGGGCGTCACCCGAACCAGCATACAAAAGCGGGGCCTATGCCAAATATGCCGCCCTTGTCGGGTCAGCCTCCTATGGCGCCCTCACCAGTTTTCCATTTTCACGTAAATAAAGAGAGACCAAAATGACCTTACAAATTTCCTATGATAAAGACTGCGATCTATCGATTATCAAATCCAAAAAAGTTTGCATCATCGGCTTCGGCTCTCAAGGCCATGCCCATGCGCTAAACCTCAAAGACAGCGGTGTTGACGTTATTGTTGGCCTGCCCGAAACATCTGCTACACGAAAAAAAGTAATTGCATATGGTCTTGAGGTCAAAACACCGTCTGATGCCGTCAAAGGTGCAGATGTGGTGATGATCTTGGCGCCCGACGAATTCCAAGCCAAAATTTACCGCGAAGACATTGAACCTAACATCAAAGAAGGCGCTGCCATCGCTTTCGGGCACGGCTTTGCCATTCATTACGGACAGGTTATGCCGCGCCGTGATCTCGACGTCATTATGGTCGCCCCCAAAGCTCCCGGTCATACTGTGCGATCAGAATTTGCTGCAGGGCGCGGTATTCCCGACCTGATCGCCGTATTCCAAGATGCCAATTCAGGCTTTGCAATAGAGCTTGCTAAATCTTACGCTTCTGCCATTGGCGGCGGGCGCACGGCGATTATTCACACAACCTTTAAAGACGAAACCGAAACGGATCTCTTTGGTGAGCAGGCCGTACTTTGCGGCGGCGCGGTTGAACTGGTAAAAATGGGTTTTGAGACTTTGGTTGAAGCAGGGTACGCACCCGAACTTGCCTATTTTGAATGTCTGCACGAACTTAAACTTATTGTCGATTTGATGTATGAAGGCGGTATTGCCGACATGAATTACTCGATCTCAAACAACGCGGAATACGGGGAATATGTCACAGGCAATAAAGTGATCAATGAACAATCCCGCGAAGCCATGCGTGAAGCTCTAAGAAATATTCAAAACGGAGATTACGCCAAAAGCTTTATCCTAGAAGGTTCGCTTGGTTATCCAAGCATGACCGCCAGACGCCGTAACAACGCTGCCCACTTGATCGAAACCACGGGCGTAAAACTGCGCGATATGATGCCGTGGATCAAAGCGGGTAAAGTTATTGATAAAGACAAAAACTAATATGCAGTATTTCCCCTCACCGCGCTGTCGCGCACCTCTACCCATAGGAGAGGTTAAGTTTGTAACACCCAAAGAAAACATAGTTTTCTCACCTCTCCTTTGGGGAGAGGTCGAGCAAAGCGAGGGTGAGGGGATGCAATCCCGACAAGGATATTCCACATGACCCATCCACCAAAATCAGGCGCACAACTCCTCATCGACTCCTTAAAAGAACAAGGCGTTGAAATAATTTTTGGCTATCCGGGCGGGGCGATTATGCCTGTCTATGATGTCCTGCCAAAATCTGGGTTAAAACATATATTAGGCCGACACGAACAAGGCTGTGCTATGGCTGCCATTGGTTATGCGCGGGCTACTGGGAAAACAGGAACTTGCCTCGCTACCTCTGGCCCTGGCGCAACCAATCTTGTCACAGGTATAGCGGACGCATATTTGGACAGTGTACCCGTTGTGTTTATCACAGGCCAAGTTCCGTCCGACCTTATGGGCACAGACGCGTTTCAAGAGGTGGACATTTACGGCATCACCCTGCCTGTGGTAAAGCATAGCTATATCGCCCGTGACCCCGCCGATATACCGGGCATGGTCGAGGAAGCTTATTATATAGCCAGTGAAGGTCGCCCAGGCCCCGTGCTGATTGACCTACCAAAAGATGTCGCAAACGCCGTGACGACGGAGCGGCATAAATGGCGGTCTTATCCAAAAGTAAAACCCGCAATGGGATCGCCAGAGCATATAAAAATTTGCGAAGAGATGATCCGAAGCGCCAAAAAACCTCTCTTCTACATTGGCGGCGGCATTGCCCAAGGCGACGGGGTTTCCGAACTTCGCGATTTGGTTGAGCGCACGGAAATTCCTGTGGTCTCTACGTTAAAAGGTCTCGGCGCTATGCCGTCTGATCATGAGCATTTTCTGGGTATGCTCGGCATGCACGGGCTAAAAGCTGCCAATTTTGCGGTGCAAGAAGCTGACCTTTTGATCGTTGCGGGCGCACGGTTTGATGACCGCGCTACGGGTAAATTAGACACTTTTGCCCCGCACGCCAAAATCATCCATATGGACATAGATATTGCCGAGATCAACAAGCTTAGAAGAGCCGATATCTGGCTTGAAGGGAGCCTCAAGAAAAACCTTGCCGCCCTTAATCCTGGGCGGTCAAGTGCCGATGAGTGGCGCGCATTATGCTATGGTCGCCGCGCGCAATATAAATGGGATTACGAGGCCGCTCAAAAAAACGTCAAAAACGGCGGTGTTTATGCGCCCAAGCTCTTGCACGACCTCACACGCCGCGCCCCTGAAAATGCGATTATTACTTGCGATGTGGGTCAGCACCAAATGTGGACGGCCCAGCATTGCTATTTCGACGATCCGAAAGATCATATTACGTCTGGCGGTCTTGGCACAATGGGCTTTGGTGTTCCGGCTGGATTGGGTGCGCAATTAGGCTGCCCTGACCGTACCGTGATTACAGTCTCAGGCGACGGTTCCATCATGATGAACATCCAAGAACTGGCGACCTTAAACCGCTACCAAATCCCGTTAAAAATCGTCCTGCTCGATAATGGAGTCCTTGGCATGGTGCGGCAATGGCAGGAAGTATTTTTTGACGAAAACTATTCCGAAGTTGATCTTTATGACAATCCTGATTTTGCCGAACTGGCAAGAGCCTTCCAAATCGACGCCTTCACCGTGACAAAACGCAGTGAAGTCGACGCAGGCATAGACAAACTCCTAGCCGCCAAAGGCCCTATCCTCATGCACGTAAAAATCAGCCCCAACGAAAACGTCTGGCCACTGGTTCCACCAGGACGGTCTAACGCAGATATGATGGAGCGGTGAGATGATTAGACTACTAAAAATAGCTTTGAGAACCGTCGGTGTTTTAATAATTATATTCAGTTTTTTTATGTTTACAACAACGGTAAATTGGCATTTGAATAACCATATCGCATGGCTTCAGTCGCCGGGTATTGGCTACCTTATCCCAAGTATAGCCCAATTACTGATGGGGCTAGCACTAGGCCTGCTTTGCCTTTTTGCTGACTATAAAATCAATCCATTCGACAAACACTGATCCATCCGTATTCGGAGATAAAATATGACCAATTTACAAGCTGATAAAACCTTTGAGCGTTCTGGCGTTTCGGGGAAATTGAAAATTGTTTTGCATGATGTTTCGGGGACTTTGCTGCGTACCCTCGGGACGATTGAGAGACGTGGATATGATTACCGTGATGTTCATTGTACGCAGAGAGTAGACGGGGATTTTGACCTATTGGTGGCGATCGAAGACCTTGGCGGGCCGCGTAATTTGGATACGCTGTGCAAACAATTAGAGCGGCTTTATAATGTGGTTTCGGCTGAAAAAGTTGGACGAAGATCACGGGCAGAGTGGGCATGAGTTTATATCGCACAAGGCCAGTCGGCCTTGCCTTGTTTTGCTCGGTACGTAATCCAAATTTCAAGTGCAGAGAACTAGCAAGCGGCGAGATCCCAAATCAAGACTTGGATGACAGTAGTTAAAGGTAAGAGAATGAATATCAACACGTACCAAGTACAGCGAGGCAAGGCCAAGTGGCCGCTGGTGCTCAAGAGGCGAAGAGTGAGCGAAAGCGAACAACCAGGAAGTATAATGGCGCGCCCTCGCGGAGGCGTGCGCCTTGGCGCACTTGCTGTGAGCTATATTAAGGAGCGAATATCATGAGCGATAAAGTAAAAATTTTCGACACCACACTTCGGGACGGCGAACAAGCACCCGGGTTTTCTATGGGCGGCGAACAGAAACTTCGTTTGGCACGAGCTTTGTCCGATCTCGGGGTTGATGTTATTGAGGCAGGGTTTGCCATAGCGTCCCCGGGTGATTTCGAGGCTGTGCAAACAATCGCTCGCGAAATCACGGACACGACCATTTGTTCATTGGCTCGGTGTAATTCAAGCGATATTCACGCCGCAGGCGACGCGATTACGCCCGCTAAAAAATCCCGCATTCATGTGTTCATTGCCACCTCACCCTTGCACCGCGAATACAAGTTAAAAATGAGCAAGGATGAAGTGTTAGACCGGGCCGTCAAAAGCATTGGTCACGCGCTTGAATATACGGACGACGTAGAATTTTCCGCAGAGGACGCCATTCGCACGGAGCGGGATTACCTCAAAACCGTGGTCGAAGCAGCAATCGCGGCAGGGGCGCGCACCATCAATATCCCCGATACAGTTGGCTATACGACACCCGAAGAAATCTCCAACTTGTTTCAATTTTTGACCACAGAAATAGAAGGTGCAAGCAAAGCGATTTTTTCGACCCATTGTCATGACGACCTTGGTCTAGCCGTTGCCAATTCCTTGGCAGCGGTACGCGGCGGAGCGCGGCAAATCGAATGTGCAATGAACGGCATCGGCGAACGGGCTGGAAATTGCGCTCTCGAAGAAGTCGCCATGGCCCTGCGCACACGCCATGATTTTTTCGCGCTCGACACAAATATTAACGCCAAGAAAATAATCATGGTCTCCAAAATGCTCTCCTCCATTACGGGTAATCCTGTGGCCCGTAACAAGGCTATTGTCGGGCAAAACGCCTTTGCCCACGAAAGCGGTATTCACCAACACGGCATGTTGGCGAACCGCGAAACCTACGAAATAATGAAGCCCGAAGATATTGGCCTTGAAAAAGACCATCTGGTTTTGGGTAAACATTCGGGCCGCGCTGCTCTTAAACACCGAGCCAAAAAACTTGGGTTTACTTTGTCCGATAATCAACTCGCCTCCGTCTTTGTCGATTTCAAAACCTTGGCGGACGAGAAAAAAGAAGTGTTTGACGCCGACATAGAAGCTCTGGTTATGGGCGAAGCCATTAGTACAAGCGGCCCTTGGGCCATTGATAGTCTCTATGTCAGTGCAGGTTCAAGCGCGGATAAATCCCCAGAAGCCAATATTCAACTATCCCATAAAGACGGGCGGGTGGTGAAGGGCACACAAAATGCCAGCGGGCCCGTAAACGCCGTTTTGAACACCATCAACAATTTGACAGGATATGATCTTAAGCTCGAGAGTTTTTCTGCCCGCAGTGTCACCCAGGGCGAAGACGCCATGGCTGAAGCGGACGTTCGGGTCAGTACACGGTTTGAAAGTTACCACGGACGCGGTACATCAACTGACACTATCCTCGCCACCGCCCTTGCCTATCTGGACGTCATTAACCGGATCGAGCGAAGATCAAAACGTCTTGGTTCCGAGCAACAAAAAATAGCGGCGCAGCACTAATATGTCTAAATCTCTATTTGATAAAGTTTGGGAAAAACATGTGGTTTTGGCCGAAGATGAAAGCCATCCCGCCACCCTGTATATCGACCTGCATCTCATCCACGAAGTAACAAGCCCGCAAGCCTTTGCTGTGTTAAAAGAGCGGGGATTTAACGTCAAATGTCCCGAGAAAACTCTGGCCACGATTGACCATTCCACCCCGACCATAATGGACGAGAACGGCGAACCGCTTTATGTGAACGCGCAAGCTAAAAAACAAGTGAACCTTCTCCTTGAAAATACGAAAACCCACAACATCACCACTCACGGATGGGACAGCGAACATAGAGGGATTGTGCATGTGATGGGGCCAGAACTTGGCGCAACAAGACCTGGTATGACCATTGTGTGCGGGGATAGTCACACCTCGACCCACGGCGCGTTCGGCGCTTTGGCGTTCGGAATTGGCACGACCCAAGTCGGGCATGTGCTGGCGACCCAATGTATTCTCATGCGTAAACCTAAATCCATGCTGATCCATGTCCAAGGCGGCCTTGCCAAAGACGTGAGTGCAAAAGATGTGATCCTCGCCATTATTGCACGAATTGGCGTTGGGGGCGGCACAGGGCATGTGCTCGAATACAAAGGTGAATGCTTCACCGCGATGAGCATGGACGAGCGCATGACCGTCTGTAATATGTCCATCGAGGCAGGAGCAAGGGCGGGCATGATTGCGCCCGATCAAACCACATTTAACTATCTTGAGGGCCGCGAATACACGCCCAAAGACGAGGCATTTCAAACGGCCTGCAAGGCATGGGCGGCGCTCAAGTCGGACGAGGATTGTGCGTATGACAAGACCGTCATACTGCAAGCCGCCGACATTGGCCCTATGGTGACATACGGAACCCATCCGGGCATGGCCATGCCGATTGATGCCATTGTTCCGCAAGCAGTTGACGTCGCAGAAGAAAATGCGCTTTCCTATATGGAAGTGGAGGCGGGGACAGAAATTCTGGGCCGCAAAATTGATGTAGTATTTATCGGTTCTTGTACAAATTCAAGGCTTTGTGATCTCCGTAGCGCGGCCTCATATTTCAAGGGCAAACAAGTGGCAGCCCATGTGCGTGCGATCATTGTTGCAGGGTCTGAACCGATCAAAAAACAGGCGGAAGCTGAAGGATTGCATGATATTTTTACGGCGGCGGGGGCGCAGTGGCGTGAACCCGGATGTTCCATGTGTATCGGCATGAACGGCGATATTGGCAAGCCCGGTGAATTGATTGTCTCTACATCTAACCGTAATTTTGCGGGCCGCCAAGGCCCGAATGTTCGCACGATTTTGGCCTCACCTGCCACGGCGGCGGCCAGTGCTATCTCTGGGGTTTTAACCGACCCGCGCAGTATCAAATTGGGGGCATATAATGAGCTTTGATCCCGTAATATCTATAACTTCAACCACGCTAGTTCTGCCTGCGAGCAATATTGATACCGACCAAATTATTCCTGCCCGCTTTCTGACGGTTACAGGCAAAGAGGGCCTTGGTAAACTCGCCTTTTATGATTGGCGCTACGAAAAGGATGGAAGTGATACCGACCATATTTTAAACACGAACGCCGCCAAAGCGTGTCAAATTTTAGTAGCAGGGCATAATTTTGGTTGCGGTTCGTCCCGTGAACATGCGCCGTGGGCCCTCTATGATTACGGGTTTCGGGTTGTGATCAGCAGCGAAATCGCCGATATATTTCACGCGAATTCTCTCAAGAACGGGCTTCTGCCGATTGTCATTGAAAAATCAGCCCATCAATGGTTGCTCGATCATCCAAGCGAGAATGTCCACATTGATCTGGAGAGGCAAAAAGTACGCCTACCTAAAAACGGCGGCACATATTCCTTTAAAATTGACCCGTTTTCCAAGCATTGTTTAACGCACGGCATGGACGAAATGGATTATTTGCAGGATCAAATTAAAGCCATCTCCGCTTATGAGACAAACCTATGAAGATAAATTTCACATATTTACCGGGTGACGGCATCGGCCCAGAAATCGGTAGTGCGGCCCTCCTAGTATTGGGCGCAGCGGCGCAAAAATTTGGTCATAGTCTGGACATAGAAAAACACTTAATCGGCGGCATTGCCATTGATGAAGTCGGCACACCTTTGCCCGTAGAAACTTTGGCGTCTGCTAAAAAAACCAAAGCCATTTTACTAGGCGCCGTCGGTGGCCCAAAATGGGATCATCTAAAAGGTGTAGATCGCCCAGAACTTGGCGGGCTATTGCCCCTGCGAAAAACTTTGCAACTCTACGCCAATGTCCGCCCCGCCAAACCTTACGCCGCTCTTTTGGACGCATCCCCAATAAAGCCCGAATACTTAGAGGGCGTTGATTTTGTGATTATGCGCGAGCTTACAGGCGGCATATATTTTGGCAATAAGGGCCGCGACAATTTGGGGGCTTATGATGAGTGCCGCTATTCGGATGCTGAAGTGAGACGCATTGCCGTCCGTGCCTTTGATCTGGCCCGCACCCGGCGGGGCAAAGTCACCAGTGTTGATAAATCCAACGTACTCGAAACCTCTCGCTTATGGCGCGAAGTGGTGAATGATGTAGCCAAAGATTACCCAGATGTGGAGTTGGAGCATACATTGGTCGACGCTATGGCCATGCATATGTTATCTCGCGGCAAAGACTTTGACGTGATCTTAACCGAGAATATGTTTGGCGATATCCTCACCGACGAAGCGGCAATGCTCTGCGGATCTATGGGGGTGATCCCGTCCGCAAGCTTGGGCGCAGGCAAGTTGGGCCTGTTCGAGCCTATCCACGGCAGTGCGCCCGATATAGCAGGCCAAGGCCTTGCCAATCCTATCGCCATGATCCTATCAGCGGCATGGATGCTCAGATCTTCTTTTGATTTGGAAGAAGAAGCATCTACTATTGAGCTTGCCGTCGAGACGGCATTAAACGCCAACCAATGCACGAGCGATATTGGCGGCACTCTCTCTACCCATGAGGTTGGCGACATGATTGCGAGTTATGTTGGCAGTTGATCTTAAACATATCGCCGCTCAAATCGACAAGGCAGATGTTTACCATCTAGCAAAGCGTACGACTTTGGAACGAGCGGAGTATTTATCACGAGTATTTGGTAAAGATATTTACTTAAAACGCGAAGACCAACAATCTGTGTTTTCTTTTAAAATCAGGGGAGCGGCCAATAGAATTTCAAAACTCAGCGCGCAAGAATTAAAAGGCGGTGTTGTGGCGGCGAGCGCAGGAAATCACGCGCAAGGCATCGCCAGCGCGGCGCGACATTACGGAACCAAGGCCGTGATTTTCATGCCCGTTACCACGCCAGAGATTAAAACCAAAGCGGTGTTGGCCAAAGAGGCG